>DRAE01000066.1 GCA_011041895.1 Candidatus Bathyarchaeota archaeon | reverse complement strand
GTATACACGGGAGAACTTATATATGAGTCTTCAAACATAAGAGACAACTTCGAGCTGATAGATATAACCACCAATGAATCCACAATGTATCTAATAGAGATCATCAATGACAATGGTGTAGGGGATCAAGTGCCACTAGTGATCTTCACGTCACTTGAACTTAAAGAAGCCTCTATTCCCGGAGTATCTCTTTTACCATATGTGGAAAACATAACCATGACGGATTCAGAATCTAAGGTGGTTAAGTTCGGCATAAGGAATACAGGATCCTATCCGGTGTTTAACGTCACTATAGATGTGCATACAAGTTCTTCATTCATCAATATAGTCAATATAGGCCACGGAAACTTTCCAAAGCTTAATCCAAAAGAAACTTTAAATTTCTCATTGTTTATTCAGCCAGTAGACATTGGAGAAGCCAGCATAAATATAACCTGCATGTACCATTTTCTGGATCTTTCCTTCACATACTCGAAAACAGTCACGGTATCAGTTGTCGATGATGATACTAAACCTCCAGAGATTAAGGTTCTAGAAGTACAAACTCCCTCCGTGTTGGAAATTCTCCTACTTGGCAAAAAATTCATGGTAAAGTTTAAAGTTACAGATGAGAGTGGTGTAGCTGAAGTATATGTTAGATACAAGATCAGTAAGGGGGAATACTCTGACTGGCTTATATGCAAGAAAATATCGGAGAACATATACGTGTTTGAAATTTCAGCGTCAACGTTAAAATCTCATCTTGGAGAGAAAGTCTATATACAGTTTAGAGCAATTGACATGGATAATGATAGACCAGGGGACAACCTTGAAGTGACATCTCAAGAATACAGTTTTCAACTATCGACGCTATCATATGAATACTTAATACTCGCTTCAATCGTAGTAGTAACAGCATTGATCGTGGCTCTAAGAAGACTTCGCAGATAACTCATGTATCATTTTCCAAACTCTTTTAACATATCCCTCTCTGGGAGTGCACTCTATCTCTCCCACAGGTATCTTGCCAGCATATTTTTCTGGATTCTTTTTGTACTCTGATATTGGAATACTGTTCTCTTTAAGCCAGACGATCATTTCAGCCGGAGACTTGAAACCCATCCTTCTACCATACGATGTAAAGCATGTGCTGACAACTTCTATAAATGAGAACCCCTCAGTGTTCAATGCCTTCTTAATTGAGTTGATGAGTCGCCTTGTATGATATACTGTCCACCTTGCAACATAGCTTGCCCCGGCAGTAGCTACAACTTCCGCAGCCTTTATTGGATACTCTATGTTTCCATATGGAGTAGTGGTAGTATACGCTCCAAATGGGGTTGTTGGTGCAACTTGCCCACCAGTCATTCCATAGACCATGTTGTTAACCATGATCACAAGGATCTCGAGATTTCTCCTAGCAGCATGTAAGAGATGATTTCCACCTATCCCAGCTATATCCCCATCCCCACCGAAAACCACGACCTTGAGCTCGGGTTTCATAAGCTTTATTCCCATGGCTGCTGGAATGGATCGTCCATGCATTATGTGCAGTGAATCAGCTTTGAAGAATGGACTTGGAATCCATGCTGCACATCCAATTCCACTACAGAATGCAAACTTACTTAGATCTTCGTATCCAAGCTCATACACCGCCCTTAAGAAACAGTTTGCAACTATGCCAGCTCCACAGCCTGGGCAGAATACATGCGGCATAACTTCCATTCTAAGATACTTATGTAGTGGGTGCTCAGCCACTTTTCAGCACCTCCAGCGCAAACTTTGCAATCTCCCCAGGACGGGGAATTTCTCCTCCTCCAATCCTGTGAAGACCGTAAACCTTTGACGGACACACATACTTTTTAACCTCATTACTTACCTGTCCTAGATTCATCTCAGGCACTATGATTACCTTAGCACATTCACCAAGCTCCCTCGTAAGCTCGTCAGGGAATGGCCACATCGTAATAAGTCTCAGAAAAGATACATCCACTCCCTTACCCTCAAGAATCCTAACAGCTTCATACACCGCCCTAGATGTGCAGCCATAACTTATAAAGGCTACATCCACCCCCTCACCAAATCTATACTTCTCAACGAAGGTAACTTCATCTCTCCTCTTCAAAACCTTCCTGACAATGGCATTTATCATCCTCCTATGAACCTCGGGATCTGTTGTATGCCTTATCCCCCGCTCATTATGCGTAGATCCAGTAACTAGAACATTAAAACCTTCTCCAAATTCCGGCATTGGGGCTACATCCTCTAGGCCAAAGAACATTGTATCCCCTTGGGAAGGCTTCTTTCTCTCAACAATTTCAACCCTGTCAGGAACCGTTACTGGCTCCATTATATGGCCAATAACTCCATCACTAAGCAGTATAACTGGTATCCTAAGCATCTCAGCTATATTAAATGCCTTAATAGTGTAGTCAAACATCTCCTGTGCAGAGTTGGGGCATAGAGTGACACCCATATGATCTCCATGAGTGCCCCATCTAGCCTGCATTACATCCCCCTGTGCACCCTTAGTAGCTTGACCAGTGCTAGGTCCAACTCTCATAACGTTGACTATAACACATGGGGTCTCAGTCATGTAAGCGTAGCCTATCCCTTCCTGCATTAAACTAAAACCAGGTCCAGATGTGGCAGTCATGGCCTTTGCTCCAGCCCAGCTTGCCCCTATAACCGCTGAAATCGATGCAAGCTCATCCTCCATCTGAACAAATACTCCACCTACTTCTGGAAGTCTCTTAGCCATTCTCTCAGCGATCTCACTTGCCGGAGTAATTGGATAACCAGCGAAGAAATTGCATCCAGCAGCTATAGCTCCCTCAGCGCATGCAACATCTCCAAGCCAGAAATGTTTTCCAATGAGTAATCTTTTGTCCATATCAATAATCCAAACTCTATATTAAAAATAAGTGTTCAACCTAAATAGTGGTGAGCACCATTGAAGATTACCATAGGAGAATCACTTACCTCAAACACTCCATTTGAACTTGATGTCCAAGAACATCTCATAAATAGAGGACTCGCAATACTTGGAAAAAGAGGCTCTGGAAAAAGCTATTCAAGCGGAAAAATATGTGAGGAGTTACTTGAGACAGGTCAACCGATAATAGTAATTGATCCAATGGGAGAATATGCTTCACTAAAGGAAAGATACCCTATAATAGTTATAGGATTTGGAAACCCAGAGTATGCTGACGTAGTTGGCGTAAAGGTGGAAGATGCAGGAAAGATTGCCAGACTAACAATTCTAAACAATCAATCAGTAATAATAGACCTTAAAAACGCTACAATGAAACAGAAATTTATGTTCCTGTCAAACTTTTTATCCTCACTCTATGAAGTAGAGCGAACTGAGAAGAAGCCATATGTTCTAGTGCTTGAGGAAGCTCACCAACTCTGCCCTGAGAAAAGCATGGTTAGATTAAAGGATATTAAGGAATATCAGAACAAGGTTCTCTACTGGGTCTATGAAATTGCCTCAACGGGAAGACATCTTGGTTTAGGTTTCATCCTCGTAGCTAGGAGAACAGCTGAGATATCTAAGTCAGTTCTAGCTCAATGCGAGCTAAAGTTCATATTTAAAGTCGATGGAGTTGACCTGGAAAGACTTAAAGCATATATTCCACCTGAAATGCTTGAGAAGGCCAGAAACCTAGCTGTTGGAGAGTGCATAGTTACCGGAATAGAGTCTCCAGACATCGTCAAAATACTCCCCCGCAAGTGCACTCACAAGGGGGTAACTCCAAAAGTTAAACCAGTATCCTCTCCAGCAGTTGAAAACTTTGTCAGAACACTTTTAGAGGCTATATCCACTAAAAAACCTATGCAGCTCCCAGTTCAAAGGGAAAGTAGAAATCATGTAAAAAGAGAGATAGCCAAGCTAGAGAAGAGGATAAAGGAGCTTGAAAGGGAGAATGCTCAATTGAGAGCCACCATAGCTAAAATCCTAGAGGAAATGAACTCTTTCATGGAGAAGATATCCAAAATAGCTAGTGAAAAGGCTAGAGTACATGTTCCACTATCTAGAATGGAGCTATCCGGAATCATAGAGTATACTGGCGAAGGTCCTCTAATAACTGTTCCAGTGGACAGGCTATCCGTGAAATCAGCGATAGCTGTGCTCCTATATGCAGTATATCCAAAGGGCTTGAAGCTATCCGAGATATACTCCCTCCTACGCAAAAGCATGTTTGTGACAACTAAGAGCAGTTGTGCTGCAAGATTAAATGAACTTGGAAAACTTGGATACGTTCTAAAGGAGAAGCGCTTATATAGGCTGTCACTTCAAGGCGTAAAATGGGTAAAAGATAAGTTACTGCCATCAATTAAAAGTTTATAAAGTCTTTAGAGGGTACAGGGATGTCGAAGAGAAAAGGTACAAAGATTACATTTCAAATAGACAAGGAGAAAAACTTTCCAGAATGGTACGATGAAATCCTCGAAAGAGCTGAGATCATCGACAAACGCTATCCAGTTAAGGGAATGCCTGTTCTAATGCCATATGGATATCAAATTTTCGAGAACATAATGAAAAAACTTGAGGAGTTATGGAATAAGACAGGCCATAAAAAGGTTCTATTCCCAACACTTATTCCATACACGCTCTTCAAGAGGGAGGCTGACCACATAAAGGGATTTGAGGAGCAGGTTTTCTGGGTAACTAAAGCTGGGGGTAAGGATTTAAAGGAGCTTCTAATACTGAGGCCAACAAGCGAGGTTCCAATATATTACATGTTTTCACTGTGGATCAGAAGTCACAAGGATCTCCCACTCAAAATCTATCAGACCTGTACAGTGTTCAGATACGAAACCAAGGCCACCAAGCCTTTGATAAGGGTACGTGAAATTCCATGGAATGAAGCTCACACAGCGCATGCTACAAGGGAAGATGCTGAAAGACAGATCAAAGAAGCCTGGAAATGCTATGATGAACTCTTTATAGATTGGCTATGTATTTACGGGCTCAAGCTTGTAAGACCTGAATGGGATAAGTTCCCGGGAGCAGAGTATAGTGTAACACTTGACATTCTAATGCCTGACGGAAGAATTTTACAGGCTGTTGGAAATCACTTCCTAGGTCAAAAGTTTAGCAGGGTCTTTGACATATCCTTTGAAACTAAGGATGGTGGAAGAGACTACGTGTACCAGACATGCTATGGAATATCAACGAGAACAGTAGCAGCTGTTCTAGCAGTGCATGGGGACAACAATGGACTAATACTTCCATGCACTATAGCTCCAATTCAGGTAGTCATAGTTCCAATTCTATACAAGGAGAGAGAAGAGGATGTATTGAGGAAATGCAGAAATGTTGAGAAACTGTTAAAGGAGAAGGGCATAAGAGTTCTCCTAGATGACAGAGATGAAACCCCCGGAAACAAATTCTACTTCTGGGAGATGAAGGGAGTTCCAGTGAGAATAGAGATAGGTCCAAGAGATGTGGACAATGGAACGGTAACCATATGCAAGAGATACAACAGGGAAAAAATACAAGTAAAAGACGAAGACCTTATGGAGGCACTTGAGAGAGTATTCGAGGATATCATGAACTATCTAAGGGAAAAAAGTAAAGAGAAACTTGAGAAATCCATAGTCAACGTGAAAGCACTTGATGAACTCAAGGAAGCCATTGAAAATGGATTGATTGCGAGAGCTCCATTCTGCAGCATTGAAATGGACGGCTATGAGTGTGCACAGTACGTAAAGGAGAATATTGGAGGTGAAGTTAGGGGGATAAAATTCCAGAGTAGTGAGACCCCCAAGGAAAGTGATAAATGCATTGTATGCGGAAGAAAGGCAAAGTACATAGTGTACATTGCGAAATCCTACTAGCGAAAAGCAACTATTATAATCGAAGCATAGCATATCGTTTATTGGATTTAAATGCTTACATTGGCACTCATGGATGTCTATGATTGGATGCTTAAGATGGTTCAATCATACGGTTACTTAGGAATATTTCTAGTCTCAATATTTGGGAATCTAACATTGTTCTTTCCACTTCCTTATCTGCTGGTCATATTCGCATTCTCAACAGTGCTTGACCCTCTTGTAGTCACCATAGTAGCTGCAACGGGAGCTTTAATTGGAGAGTTTTTTGCATATGGAATTGGGAGAGGAGGGCATAAGATAGTTGTAAAATACTCAGAAACCTGTGCTTTAAATGTTGAATCGTTTAAGAGAATGCCGCGTAAAGTTGTGTTTCTGGCGGTAATATTATTTGCATTCACACCGTTACCTGACGATTCAATACTGATCCCGCTTGGAGTAGCTGGTTACGATTGGAAAACTATTGGAATTGCATGTTTTTTGGGTAAACTTTTCATGTGTGGAGTGGTGGCATTCTCGGCAAGGTACGGTTTTAAAACAGTCATCGATATGATCTCACCGGATAAATCTATAAATCCAGTCTCGATTATAATAGGAATAGCAATCATGGTAGTAGCAACTATAATAATATTAAAAATAAACTGGCTCAAGCTCGTAGAAAGATTTTCAAGCAAATGGTGAAGGGAATGTCCAACTTGTCAAAATTAACGCTCATCACAATTGCGATTTTTATAGTTTCTCTTATGTTAACTTTTCCCTCTTACTCGAATGAAGCTGCAACTCTTTCGTCGTACGATTGGCCCACCTTCAGGGGGTCCTTTGAGAGAAATGGATTTACACAATCGTTTATTCCCGTAGACAATAAACTGATCTGGGAATGCCCTGTTGGATATCCGTTTAGAGTGTCTCCATCACTTGCAGATAAAAAAATTTATGCAGTAGCCGAAAATGGGGTAGTCTACTGCATAAACTTAAGAAATGGTAGCATTTTATGGAGCAAGGACTTGGGGGAGCCATGTAACTCTACGCCGACATACTATTTAGAGCGGTTATACTTGACAACTGCAAGTGGAAATGTTCACTGTATAAACTCTACAGATGGAGAAATTATTTGGACCACATCGCTAGGTAAATCACTTCGCTCAACTCCATTAATAAGGGAAATTGACAATAGCATCTTAGTCATAGTCGTGACCAAGGATGGATGGATCTATGTCTTAAACGGAAGCTCTAATGGAGAAGTCATCTCCTATAAGTATTTGGGGGGAGAAGTAAATGGCTCCCCATCGGCTAGATCACGTAGAGTATATATTGGACTAGAGGTTATTGACGAATCCAGATGTTTTGGAAGAGTTCTCTGCTTAGACGCTTTATCTCTTAGAGTATATTGGAATGTAACGGTGGATGATCCTGTTCAATCAAGCATATCGGTTTCAAACAGTAGGATATTCTTCTCCTCTTTAAGAGGAGTGATATACTGTATGGATGCATTGACTGGCTCCCAAATTTGGAATACCTCCCTACATGTTGTAGGCTGTTATGCTACCCCAGCAATAGGTTACTCCAAAGTGTACGTCCCTTCCGGGAATAGATTATACTGTTTAAACATCACGAACGGTGAAATGATGTGGTACATTGAAGTGAATGGTAGAGTGTTCTCTAGTGTGTCGCTTGGGGGGAACGGTTTAGGCGTGTTTGTATCAAATGAATCTGTAACATACTGCTTCGATGCGAACTCTGGAGATATCAAATGGATATTCCCAGTTCCAGAGGGACCAGGGAACTTTATTTCCAGCCCCATAATAACAAACTCAACGATAATCGTAGCTGCCCCAAATGGTGTAGTTTACAGAATAGGTTCTAAGGCTCCCCCCTTCATACTCTCTGTGGAAAGCTCTCCCTCCCCCCAAGTTTACAACTCATCTACTAGAATAGATGCCATAGTTGTAGATCATGCTAGAGGTGTACTTAACGTAACCCTGCATTACTGGGATAATGTTACACAACAGTGGCATGTGCTTCAAATGTCCCTAGCTCAAGGAGACATTCACAATGGAAGCTGGAGTGCCGAGATTCCCAAGCTAAAATATGGAACCTATGTCAAGTATTACGTAAATGCCTGCAGTGTAAGTGGTCTATTCACGGTATCAGATATGAATGAGTTTGTTGTTCTAGATATATATCCCCCAGAGATATCCAACATATCATTTTCTCCAGCGTTTCCCTCCTATGAAAGCAATGTAACTGTAACTGCCACTGTAACTGAACCGGAGAACAGCAGCGGGATAGCATCGGTCACGCTTGTATACTTAGAAAATTCCTCGGGGGGAATTGTAGTACATAAGTGTGACATGGTTAACATTGGAAACAATAAGTGGGCAGGAAATATATGCCCATACCCATGGAGGACATACGTTTCCTTCTATATAGTTGCAAGCGATGATGCTGGGAATTTGGCTTCATCGTTAACATATAATTATACTGTTATCGACCCAAATCCACCCATCATTGCATCAATAACTATCGACCCGCCAGAACCTAAGGTAGGTGACGTAGTCAAAGTTTATGCTACTATAATTGACAATGGAAGCGGCGTTCAAACAGTTACATTATCCTATGATTATATTATAGGTCACGATGAAGTTTCAATGTCACTTTACATGGGTGACATCTATCAGGGTACATGGGAGGCTGAAATTCCATCTGATGTAAACAATTATCAGGTTCAAGTTAAACTGATTATAACGGTTGTAGATAACGCTGGAAACGAGGCCATTTCAACTCAGAAAAGTTACTATGTGGGAGATAATATTCCTCCCAAAGTACTCAGAGTTCAAATAGAACCTCCAAGGCCCCAATACTGTGATAATGTTACCGTGGTTGCGCAAGTAGTAGATTATGAAAGTGGAGTCTCAAATGTATTTCTCAGGTACTTTATAATGGGAGAAAACGCAGTATTTGTAGAAATGAACCGTATCTCGGAAAATGCATTTATTGCAACCATACCAGCCTACCCATATGCAACACACGTCTACTATCAGATAATTGCAAATGATGTTGCTGGAAACAATGTAACTAGTCCAGTCTACATGTATATAGTTGAAGACTTTACACCCCCAGAAATAATGTCTGTCTCATATGAGCCTCCATCTCCTCTTCCGGAGGAAGAAGTAAAGGTGACTGTAACAGTCTCAGATCGCGGAAGTGGAGTTAAAACAGTAGTGCTAAAGTATTTTGAAGATGGAACTTGGCATGAGCTAGTTATGCAAAGAACTTCTGGGAACCAGTATCAGGGAACGTACGTTGAGAAAATTGGAAACTTAAAAGCTGGAAGCTTCGTAAAGTTTGTAATAATCGTAAAAGATTATGCTGGAAACAATGTGACCTCAATAACCTACACGTTCACAGTAAGGTCAAAACCACTACCACTTACATTGATCCTTGGAGTATGCTTGATAGCTGTAATTGTCATTGCAGTGATTGTCTTCATTCTATCAGTGAGAAAGCCTGCCGCCAGACCTCCTCCACCGCCTCCTCCGCCTCCACCTCCCCCAATAGAGGAGGTCGTCAAGAAACCTCCACCACCTCCACCAGAAGAGCTTGAGGAGATGGAGGAACTTGAAAGAATGTACTTTGAAGAAGTTGAGGAGGAGAGAAAACGATAAGAAATAACATCCACGATCTGTTTAACCAATGTCTTGAAAAGGTTCTCAATATAGTGTCCCTTCTAGATGAATGTATACAACTGCTAGTTAATGAACACTTTGATCAGTGTGAGAAATGCGTTGAAAAAATAATTAAGGTAGAAAACGAAATAGATGAAATCAAGTTTTTAATTGAAGAAAGCATCTCTAAAGGGAAGAGACTCAAGTATCTCATAGAGGATCAAGTTAAACTCCTAGATGTTTTAGAGCATATAGCCGACAGAACGGAGATTCTTGCTCGCTTTATACATGCATATATGGTTAAGATACCAAATGAAATTAAGGATGATGTTATAGAACTTTCAAGTAAAATGCTTGAAACAGTCAATAAACTATATAAAGCCATAAAGAGCATCGATCACGACCTTGACAAAGCATATGCTCTCGCCTCTGAAGTCGAAAAACTCAAGGAAGATGCCGTAGAAATAGAGTTTAAAATCATAAGGTGGCTTTCACAGTCAAAGATAGATGTTAAAAGAGTTATCGAAATCAAGGATATCGTCTCACTACTTGGTAGAATAGCTGAGAAAGCTGAGGAAGCTACAAACACCATAAAGACCATGTCCATGAAGTATCGAATGTAGCCCTATGAAATACCTTAATTAATGCCTTACCCTATAATAGCTATATACGACTAGACGGTGTCCTTCATGTGCGGAATAATAGGGATCATTTCATCCAATGATAACAGAGTGCCTAAAAAGATCACTGAAGGCTTAAACAGACTAACATATAGAGGATACGATTCCTGTGGAGTAGCTATAATATCTAACGGAAAACTTGAAATAGTAAAGGATGTTGGCACAGTTGACAAGCTTGAGAAAATATACAAGGTTAGTGAAAAGAGAAGTTTTATAGGAATTGGGCACACTAGGTGGGCTACGCATGGAAGACCTACGCAGGAAAATGCTCAACCCCATGCAGACTGCGACTTTAAAATAGCAGTTGCTGAAAATGGAATAATTTCAAATTGTTATGAACTAGACAGTGAACTTGAAAGAGAGGGCCATATTATAAGAAGCAGATGCGACAGTGAGCCTGTAGCACATATCGTTGAAAAATACCTAAAGAAAGGCATGAGCTTTGAAGAGAGCGTGTTGAAAACTATTCCCAGTTTAAAGGGGCTTTTTGCACTTGTTCTTATATCAGTTCATGAACCTGATAAGATAATTGCTGTAAGAAATGGCAATCCACTAATGATAGGTATAGGAAATGGAGAGAATTATGTAGCGTCAGATTTGCCAGCGCTACTTTCTTTCACAAACAAATATATTCCATTAAAGGACGGTGAAATTGCAATAATCACTTCAGAAAGCGTGACAATAAAGGATTTCAATGGAAAAATTGTCGTGAGGAAACCGTTCATCACGGATCTTACACCAGAATCCGCTGAAAAAGGCAAGTTTGAAACCTTCATGCTCAAGGAGATCTATGAACAGCCTACAGTAATTCAAAATGCAATCCTACTAGCTGAGACCAAGTATATGGACAAGTTTGTAAAGCATATTCTTGAAGCTGATAAAGTGTTTATGATTGCATGTGGAAGCAGCTACAATGCATCTTTAGTTGCATCATACTGGTTCAATAAACTGGCTGGAATGTGTATTCCAGCTGTAATTGCCAGCGAATTCAATGAGCTATATGGCAACAGCGTTGATGAAGACACTGCTATAATAGGAGTTTCTCAGTCAGGTGAGACACAGCATGTAGTTACTACAGTTAAACAAGCAAAGGAGAAAAGCGCTAAGATACTTGGTGTCATAAATGTTCTGGGATCACAGCTAATGTATCTAAGCGACGTTTATCTGCCTATAGGAGCTGGCCCTGAAATATGTGTGTTAGCCACAAAGACTTACATGAATCAGTTAATGACACTCTTCCTAGCATCTCTTCATACGGGACTTGAAAGTGGACGCATTGACAGGAGTGAATTTAGCAATTATCTATCTCTGGCAAGAAAGCTCCCTGAGAAGCTGCTGTCGACGATAAACATGTCGGACAAGATCATGCCAAAGCTTTCAGGACGCTATTATAAGCAACAGAGTATACTTGTTTTATCACATGGTCTAAACTATGGAACAGCTTGTGAAGGAAGCTTGAAGATAAAGGAAGTTAGCTATATACATTCAGAGGCGCTTCCATCGGGGGAGCTTCTGCACGGGCACCTAGCTTTAGTGGATGACAAGATGCTGAACGTATTTCTCCTAACTAAAGACGATACAATGGAGTTCACCCTTGGAAACATGAGTGAGGTTCATAGCCGAAACGGTAAGATAATCGCAATTACAGCAGGAGAACCTGTTGGGGAAGAATTCTCATCACACATGGTAATTGTCCCAGAAATAGATCCGCTTCTCTCACCGTTCCTATATGTTGTCCCGCTACAATTCTTTGCATATCACCTAGCGAAGAAGCTTGGAAGGAATATTGATCAGCCAAGAAACCTAGCTAAAACCATAACAGTAACGTAAAATTTAAATATAACTTTCTTCAAAAAGTCATAGTGGGGGAGGAAGGGGGGAGGTGAATAGCCCCAAAGGGCTACGATTCCCTCCTCCTACAGTGTTCATGTATCTC
>DRAE01000017.1 GCA_011041895.1 Candidatus Bathyarchaeota archaeon | reverse complement strand
GATACACGTGCTTCATCCCCCTTGATAAAGGGTTTACTTGCATCGTCTTTTATGTCCTCAGGACATGATGTAGTAGATTACGGAGTGTTGCCCACACCTGCTCTATCATTTTTAACAGGAAAACATACAGATTTCGGAGCAATGATCACAGCTAGTCATAACCCCCCAGAGTATAATGGAGTTAAGGTGTTTGATCACGAAGGAAAAGCTTTGGGACCGTGTGAGTCAGCTAATATCGAGAAGCTATTTGATAAGGCCCCCAAGATGGTTTCGTGGAATGAAGTTGGCAGCTTACATGATGATCGTGAACGCCTAGAAGAGTACCTGGAATATGTTATCTCACTTGCCTCTCCAAAGTTGGATAAGTTGAAGATAGTGTTCGAGTGCTTTAATGCTACAGCCTGTATGGTAGTGCCGCATCTTAGGACATCAACATTTAAAAAATCTATTCTGTTAAACTCCTCTCCTTCCCCCATTTTCTCCGTTGATAGACCAGAGCCATCCCCTGAGACAACGGAACTCCTCCAGAAAGTGGTTAAAGCTGAGAAGGCTTTCGCTGGTATAGCATACGATGGTGACTGTGACCGCTTCTCACTTGTGGATGAGAAGGGGCGTTTCATTGAACTGGATAAACTTCTAGCATTTTATGCGAGACACCTAGTTGAGAACCATGATGTTAAGGTCATTGTAACAAACATCAGCGCATCAATGGTCATAGATGAACTAGTTGAATCAGCTGGTGGAAAGGTTGTTAGAGTCCCTGTAGGAGACGTTTATGTAGCTGATGAGATGAAGAAGCAAGGTACAACGTTTGGGGGGGAACCTTGTGGTGCATGGATACATTTTGAACACAATAAATCTCCAGATGGCATTATTTCCTCCATTTTAATGCTCAATATCTTATCAGAGGAAGGTAAACCTAGCAAGTTATTTGATGAAATCCCCTCCTATCACATAATAAGATATAACTTAGAATGCCCGCCTAAGCTTAAGGTCAAAGTAGTTGAAAACTTCAAGGAAAATATCGAGAGAATTCTAGGAGAACCCATAGAGTTACTGGAGGTCGATGGAGTTTTCGCCAAGTACAATGACTACTGGTGCCTAGTAAGATCCTCTGGAACAGAGGACGTTGTAAGGGTAACCGTGGAGGCTAGGGAAAGGGCTATGGGAGAAAATGTTGCCAAGAAAATAGTGTCTCATTTAAGGGGGATCATAAGATGATTAATGAAGCCGTTATACTGGCGGCTGGTCAGGGAGTTCGTATGAGGCCTCTCACAGATGAACTTCCTAAACCATGCCTTCCAGTAGCTGGAAAGCCTATTATTCACATCATTTTAGAGGAGTTGAATAAGATCGGAATCGAAAAGGTGGTGATCGTAACACATTACATGGAGAACGTTCTCAAGGAAACTATAAATGGAAAGGCCAAGAGCCTAGGCATGTCTGTTGAATACGCTCGTCAAGAAGGCATTCTAGGGACAGCTGATGCCCTAGTTAGAGCTTCGGAGAAGCTTGAAAGTGACAAGTTTATTGTCTACTACGCTGATATCATTGTCAGCTCAGATATGCTTAGAAATATCATGCATGCGCATCCTGACAATTGCACATGTACACTGGCTGTAACTGAAGTCGACGACCCAACAAAGTTTGGAGTGGTAAAAGTAGACCGTGAAATGAATGTAGTTGACATAGTTGAAAAGCCAAGCTTCTCAGACGTGAAAACAATATTTGCCGGAATATACGTTGGAACAAGCTCACTCATAGACTATGCTCGCGAAACCGAACCATCCCCGCGGGGGGAGAAAGAGATAACGACAGCGTTTCTCAAGGCCATAAAAACCGGAAAGATTGTTAAAGCATTCTGTATACCATTTGAGAGCTGGATTCACATAGGCTATCCCTGGGATCTCCTATATGCAAATGAGAGGCTAATGAAGAAGTTCACTGGAAGAAAGCCTATGATCAAAGGTAAAGTCGAAAAACGCGTAATGCTAAGGGGTTTTGTCTATGTAGGTGAAAACACGATAATTAGGTCAGGGGCATACATCGAAGGTCCGGTGTGGATAGGCGATAACTGTGACATAGGTCCAAACTGCTATATCAGGCCATTTACTTGCATATACGATAACTGTAGAATAGGGAATGCATGCGAGATAAAGAACAGTATCATATTTGAAGGATCACATATTGCGCATCTCTCCTATGTAGGAGATAGTATAATTGGTAGAGACTGCAACCTTGGAGCCGGAACCATAACTGCAAATCTAAGATTTGATGACAAAACCGTGAAAGTGAATATTAAGGGAGAGATCATAGATAGTGGACGCAGGAAGCTAGGCGTTATAATGGGTCACCATGTTAAAACTGGAATCAATGTAAGTTTAATGCCTGGCGTAAAAGTTGGCTCACGAAGCTGGATATATCCTCATATAGTCATATATAGGGATATACCCTCAAATGCAAAAGTTAAAAGCGATGTTTTACCTTGATTTTGCGGCAACTATCTTCACAATGTCTCTGTTCTCAAGTATGAAATCAGCTCCGACTCTCTCAAGTTTACCATTTCTAATCACTATACCATAGATGAATGTTTCAGCTAGCTCTGTGTGAATTTTCTCAGCAAACTTCTTGATTGTTATTCTCTTATCCACTAGGATGGCGTCTGGGAGAACATTTCCATGATGGTCAGTATACTTGTACTCATCCTCTACTGGGAACACAACTATCATATTTAAGACATCGAAAACCGCTGTGTTTATTGCCTTCTGAACCCCAGTTTCACCATATTTATCCAATATATTCTCTTTGATCCATACTAAAGCTTTTTTCTGCTCACTTGTCAGCTTTGAAGAATCTATGATCTTAAAATCACTATCTCCCGGAACATACTTTATAAGGCCGTTCTTGGCAGCCATTTTGAGTGCGATCTCAGCTACGCAGCAGCATGGTATAACAGGCAAATCAAGTTTCCTTGCCAACTCCTTATAATTATCTTCTCCAGGGTCAATATCGATTTTATTAGCGACTACTACCATGGGCTTTGAAATCTTCATCAATTTATTCGCGAGTCTCTGAACATCGTCATCCTTCATTTTCATTATGTCATCCTCTGACAGCCCTGCTTCCCTCAAAGCTTCCTTGATATGCTCTCTTCTTACCTTGAGTCCACTAAGCATCTCGGATAAAACATTTATAGGCTTCTCCCTTCCAGCCCTAATCCTGTTGACTATACTCCTCCAGTTTCTCTTCAGTATATTGAAGAACCACATTGAAAGCTCTTCCTCTATAAACTGTATATCTTCCATTGGATCATGCTTTCCTGGTTCTATAATGTTTCCTTCAGCATCAGTCGACCCAGAAACGTCTATCACATGAAGGAGTACATCTGCTCTTCTAATGTGATCCAAGAATAGATTACCTATCCCCCTCCCCATATATGCCCCCGGAACGAGACCTCCGATATCTATGACTTTGACTCCTATAAAGCGTGTTCCATCTATACAAACAGAGTTTCGGGGATTGTCTTTTACACCTAGCTCCCTACACACACATTTAACTGATACATATCCTATTCCAATGTTTGGATCATATGTTGTCGTAAATGGATAGTTTGCAATCTTTACGTCGGCTAATGTTAATGCCTTAAAAAGGCTCGTTTTCCCAACATTCGGTTTTCCAACTATTCCAATTAATGGCATACTTTGAGTGGTCATACTAACATGAATTTTGTCCGCTGTGAAAATATTTTTCAGCTTCTGTAAATAGTTTTAACCTTCAAGAAAGTTAAGCTAATTATTGACCATGACGACAAAAGAAATGAAAGTGATAGTTATCGGAGGAGGAACAGCTGGAACAGTAGCCGCCCTCACGTTAACTGGAATGAGGAGAAACTTTAACGTTACATTGATATCGCTTGAAAAATATCCTGAGTACTCGAGATGCTCACTGCCATACATCATTTCTGGAAAGATAAAAAACTACAGGGACATTATAGTTTACACGGAAAAGTTTCTGGAAAAAGTGGGCATCAACGTTTTACTAGAGCATGAAGCATCGAAAATAGACACTAGAGAAAAAAAGGTTGAAGTTCTGAATAGGAGATCAAATGAGGTAGAATATCTCAAATATGATGCACTCATAATATGCACCGGGTCAAGCCCCATAATTCCTAGGGGGATAAAGATAGAGGATGGCGCAAACGTTTTCACATTTTCGACGCTAGACGATGCCCTAAACATTAAACGTAGAATAAGCAAGGTTGACAGGTCTGTGATAGTTGGAGGTGGCTTAATAGGCTTGGAGTTGGCGGAGGCTCTCGTTGAACTTGGAGTTCATGTCACGATAGTTGAAAGAGACTGGATTCTATGCTCACTGCTGGATGAAGACATAAGCTCGTACGTCAAGGGTAGAATTCTCGAAAACTGTGATCACGACAGTTTGAAAATATTAGAGAAATGTACAGTCACCGAAATAGGAGATGGATATGTTAAACTTGGTAATGGCGAAACCCTTGAAAGCGATTTGACAGTGATTGCCACTGGAGTTGTTCCAAATGTTAAACTGGCGAGGAGAAGTGGAATTGAGATCGGTAAAAGTGGAGCTATAAAGGTCAATGCAAGACTCGAGACAAATGTAAAACAGATATACGCCGCTGGAGACTGTGCGGAGTCAACATTCTTAGGGCATCCAATTAGAACCGCGCTTGGAAGCATAGCATTTAGGAGAGGAATCATTGCAGCCATGAATGTGAGCGGTGAAAA
Source organism: Candidatus Bathyarchaeota archaeon (assembly GCA_011041895.1). Lineage (GTDB taxonomy): Archaea > Thermoproteota > DRAE01 > DRAE01 > DRAE01 > DRAE01. The sequence continues at coordinate 7,375 of DRAE01000017.1, read as the reverse complement.
TATGTGCGTCAAAGAGCCAACACTTGCAATGACAAGTAAAATCTTCAATATTGAAATAGCGGCAGCAGGGTTACCATCACAAACCCTCTCGAAAATGGGTATAAGCTTCCTGTTCTCAAAGGCAAAAGTTGATGACAAGCCAAGCTATATTAGCGAAAGAAAGCCTGTACTCGTGAAACTTTTCTCCACTTCACAGGGAAGGGTTATAGGATGTCAATTAGTTGGTGAAAGAGCTGCGACGATGATAAATGAGGTCTCCGCTGTAATGTACTCTGCTCTTCCAGTAAGTGAGCTCTTGCATTATGAGTCAGCCTATGCTCCACTGCTATCAGATATATTGTCCCCAATTGAGAAGGCAGCTAGAAAACTTCAAATAAGATTGAAGCGTAGTATAATGAAAAGCTCTATGTAAACAGGTGATAAAATTTGAAGGTGCTAATAACTGACCCAATACATGAAAAAGGCCTTAAAGCCTTAAAGGAGAAGGGCTTCGAGGTAGAATACTGTCCTGGCATAGATAAAGATGCTCTAATCAAAAAAGTTGTAGACGCTGACATTTTGATAGTTAGAAGCCGTACAAAAGTAACCAAAGAGGTTATAGACGCTGCTAAAAAGCTCAAGGTTATAGGAAGAGCAGGTGTTGGCCTCGACAACATCGATGTGAAATACGCGCAGTCAAAGGGTATAAAGGTAGTTAACTCTGCTGAAGCCCCCTCAGATTCAGTTGCTGAACTCACAATAGGTCTCATGCTAAGTCTCCTTAGAAGAATACCTGAGGCAGATAGAAGTATGAAGGAAGGTAAATGGCTGAAATCAGAGCTCATGGGAAGACAGTTGGCTGGAAAAACTGTCGGTATCATAGGCTTAGGTAGAATAGGAAAGAAAGTTGCACTAATACTAAAGGCTATGGGCGCTGACGTGATCGCATATGATCTCTATCCAGATAAAGAGTTTGCCCATGCACATGGTATAGAGTTTTGTGAAAAGCTCGAGGATTTATTGAAGAGAGCAGATATAATCACAATACATGTTCCACTGACTCCTGAGACTTATCACATGATAGGTGAGAAGGAAATATCCATGATGAAAGATGGAGTGTACATTGTAAACACTTCGCGCGGAGCAATAATAGACACGAAAGCCTTAACTAAAGCTTTGAAAGAAGGTAAGGTAGCTGGCGCAGGGCTTGATGTATACGAAGAGGAGCCTCCAGGGGATTTAGAGATCATAAAGTTTAATAATGTGGTATGCACTCCACACATAGGTGGGTCAACCATAGAAGCCCAAGAGGCTATATCCACGATACTCGTAGATAAGATCGCCAAAGCTCTGGAGGAGATGTGATATGGCTACATCAGCATACACACATATGGAACGAATGTGGAGGGAAAGAAATAAAAGTCTAGCTCAATGGCTTGTGCCACTGTGGCGACAGAGACTAATAGCATGGAGAAAGCAGGGTGCAATAGTTAGAGTGGATAAGCCTACGAGACTTGCAAGAGCTAGAAGGCTTGGATACAAGGCAAAGCAGGGCTATGTAATAGTTCGAGTAAGAGTAAGAAAAGGAAATCTGACAAAAAGGCAGATAAAGGCTGGAAGAAGACCAAAGAGAATGGGGAGAGTCAAGCTTAAGTTGAAAAAGAGTCTACAACAGGTTGCAGAGGAAAAGGCTGCAAGAAAATTCAGAAACCTTGAGGTTCTCAACTCATACTATGTCGCTGAGGATGGACAATACATATGGTACGAGGTTATAATGGTCGATCCGCATCATCCAGCAATAAAGAACGACCCCAAGATTAACTGGGTAACTAGTCCAAAGCATAAGGGTAGAGCTTTCAGAGGATTAACCAGTGCCGGAAAGAAGAGTAGAGCCCTCAGATAGAGTATCATCTCTCTCCATAGAGGTTTTCTGCCACGCTACAGAGTCCGTCGATAAAGTGAAGTCTGCAGTACAAAATATCCTACCAAGAGACTTCAAGGCAGAGTTCAAATCAGAGACATTGACGGGACACCATGGAAACCCTATAACTATATTGAGGCTACGGGTAAGGGATCCAAAAGTGGCTGCTTTAGTGCTCAAAAAGATAGCTGAGAACCTTACCGACTTTGACAGAGATTTTTTACTGTCTAGAATTGACCTCCACGTCGACTCAACGGGATCATTTTACATGCGCTTAGACAAGCAAGAAGCTTTCAAGGGAAAAATTACGCTCGGACTTGGAGACGACATTATAAAGTTGAAGTTTAACATTAGGTTGAAGAAAGGGGATGCCATAGAGTTTTTACGTTCAGTTTTTGAAAGTGGTGTAAATGGCAATCTACGCTGATATCCTGATATCTCCTTCTCAAAGAAAAGACTTAGCCAATATGCTTTTAACAGCCAAGCGCTTAGGCTTCACATACGTGGCTGTGACATCGGTAAATAAAGTGCCAGAGGTAGATGTTAAAGGTCATAGTATAAATGGACTAAAAGTTGTGAAGAGAGTGATCATAGATGTAGAAGACAAATCTGAAGCGCTTTCGATGATAAGAAAGTTCAGGTACAAAGTTCAGTTGATTAGTGTAAAATGTAACAGCTTAGGCTTAGCGAGATTCGCTGCAAGAGATCGCAGGGTAGATATATTGATGCTGCCAGAGAGTTTTCAACTGAAGTTCGCTGATAAAAGCGAGGTTAGACTCGCCCTTCAAGGAAACACAGCTGTAGAGATCTCCCTTAGAGAACTCATACACTCTAAAAACTTGAGCAAGATACTGGCTCTCTATCAGCGAATATGCCTATTCGCACGTAAGGTTGGTGTTCCAATAATAATCTCAAGCGGCGCATCAAATGTTTACGAGATGAGAAGCCCCTACGACATGCTTTCACTTGCTTTGCTACTTGACATACCGCTACACTATGCTCAACACTGTGTCTCAACGTTCCCCGTGGAGATTATAGAGAGGAACATCAAGAAACTCGAGGAGTTCGGACATGGTTAAAATATTCAGACCACGCTACATGTATATCAAAATAGTTGCTGAGGACAAGAACATTCTGAACGATATTTCCTCGCATGAAATCCTAAATCTAATAAGACGATCAATGCACAACCTCTTTGGAGAATACGTGTTAGCAAAGTCCCCAATTCAGGTTATAGACTTTAACCCTGAAAATGCAACAGTGATACTAAGAACAACTCACAAGGCACTTCCATATGTGAGATGTAGTATACTCTTCATAACTAACATCAAGGGTGTTAAAGCAGCTTTTCACACTTTACATGTTTCCGGTACCATCAAGAGGCTAAAAGCTAAAATACAAGATAGAGATGAAAAAATAAATCAATTACCTAATTAATTTCTTTGAGAGGTGAAGACATTGTTCTCGCCAGCAGGACTAGGATATGACAGGGCTATAACGATATTCTCCCCCGAAGGTAGATTATACCAGGTTGAATATGCAATGGAAGCAGTTAAGGCAGGGACTACATGTATTGGCATCAGATGTAAAGACGCCGTTGTACTAGCAGCAGAGAGGAGAGTCACTTCTAAACTAGCTGACCCCTCCTTCTATAAGAAGATATTTCAGATTGACGAGCACGTAGGGGTTGCGGTTGCTGGTTTAAGCTCTGATGCCAGAGTACTTATCTCAAAGCTTAGAATATGGGCTCAATCAAACAGATTAACGTATGGCGAAGCTATTGAAGTTGAGGCTCTAGCACAAAATCTTGGTGACCTAATGCAATTATACACCCAGCATGCAGGAGTCAGGCCATTTGGAGTAGCCATATTAATAGCTGGAGTAAGTGACGGCTCCCCAAAGCTTTTCATGGTGGATCCAAGCGGTAACGTTACTGGATATTACGCAACTGCAATGGGTTCCGGGGCTCAGTCAGCGATTTCATTTTTAGAGAAAAAATATAGCATGGACATGGACATGGAGAAGGCAATACTCCTTGCCCTAAACTGTCTTGGAAACGTCATAGAAACAGAGCTTTCTCCGGAAAATGTGGATTTAGCAGTCATATCCACAAAGGATGGTAAATTCAAGCGCTTCACGGAGGAGGAAATTCGCAAGTATATCGAGCAACTAAAGAAATCTGAGACGCTTGAGAAAGGAGGCAAAGAATAACTTGACTTCACGAAAGTATGTTATAGCTACTCTGAAGAAAGGGGGTCAAAAGTTCGAGATATTGGTTGATCCTTGGAAAGCTCATGCTTACAGAGAAGGTCAGCCAATATCGATAGACAACATCGTGATCGTCGAGGAGGTATTCTCCGACGCTAAAAAAGGTGAAAAACACTCCAGGGAAACCCTTGAGAAGATCTTTGGTACATCTGATTTCAAGAAAGTTGCTGAAATTATTCTGAAAGAGGGGCGTGTGCCTCTTACACAAGAGCAGAGAAAAGAGTTAGCTGAAAGACTTAGAAGGCAGATCATAAACATGATCAGTAAACTCTGCATAGATGCCAGAACAAAACACCCTATCCCACCTAAAAGAGTTGAGCTAGCATTGGAAGAGGCTAAGGTTAGAATTGACATTAATAGGAGCGCTGATGAGCAGATAATGGACATAATAAAGAAGCTTTCAATGGTTATTCCTATAAAGTACGGTGTGGCAAGGATAGCCATAAAGGTTCCACCCATATATTATGCAAGAGTGTATCCAATTCTAAAAGAGTATGGAGAACTAAAGCAAACTGAATGGGGGAGAGATGGAAGCTTTTATGCGTTGCTCGAGCTTCCTCTGGGACTGAGAGAAGAGCTTATAGGCAAACTTGCCTCGCTTTCGAAAGGTGAAATCCAGGTTAAGCTACTAGATTGAGCGGAGAGTGAGCTGCTATGAAGACAAGCAAGGGCGCCATATTCCTTCCAGGAGATTCGCTTCCCATACCTCCCGGATATAAAGTCATCGGATCATTCTCTGAGGTGCGTGGGAAACATGTCATATGCACAACAATAACTCTTGTGTCAATAAAGGGAACTACAATAAAACTTGTCCCATTGAAAGGGGTATATATTCCAAATGTAGGGGATAAGGTGATAGGTATAGCTAAACATATCTCAGTTGATCACTGTATATTTGATATAAACTCTCCCTATCCAGCCATTCTTCAGATAAATGGCTTTCCAACAAAATCTCAGTCAAGAATCGATATGCGGGAGCAATTTACTGTTGGAACCGTAATCTATGGAGAAGTTAAGGGGAAATTTGGACCTTATATCTCATTGACACTTCAAGGGCCTGAGCTTGGAATTCTGTCAAAGGGATTTGTCCTCGAAATATCTCCTGTAAAAATACCTAGGTTTGTTGGAAAGCGTGGCTCCATGATAAACATGATTAAGGATATGCTCAAGTGCAATATCCTGGTTGGAATGAATGGGCGAGTATGGATTGAAAGCGATGAATATGAAATTATTAAAATCATCCGTGAAGTTATAGACAAAATAGAGCGAGAATCCCATGTAAGTGGATTGACAGATAGAGTCAAAAACTTAATAGCGGCAAGACTCAAAGAACTGGGTGTAAGTAAATGAGCGAAGAATGTGGAGAAGTTAAACTAATAGATGAACAAGGCCTTAGAACAGATGGCAGGAAGCCAGATGAAATACGAAAAACAATAATGAAGGTGGGTGTGCTAAAAAACGCTGACGGGTCCTCATACTTAGAGCAGGGAAGAAACAAAATTCTTGTAGCAGTATATGGGCCAGAGGAGCTCCATCCAAAACACTTAGCTTTACCAGACAAGGCTCTCCTACAGTGCAGATATCACATGCTCACGTTTTCAACGGATGAAAGAAGAAGCCCTGCACCATCGAGAAGGGACATTGAGCTGTCAAAAGTTATAAAAAGCGCATTAGAACCTGCCATACTTCTTGAAAAATTCCCTATGACAACGATAAGAGTTTTAGTTGAAGTTATTCAGTCAGATGGAGGAACAAGGTGCGCTGGCATAACAGCTGCTTCAATAGCACTTGCAAATGCAGGTATTCCAATGAGAGACCTAGTTGTAGCCTGCGCCGCTGGAAAAGTCGATGGTCAATACATAGTAGATCTCAACGCCGACGAGGATAAACTTGGAGAGGCCGACCTCGTCGTAGCCATTATGCCCCAAAGAAAACTTGTCACTCTAATACAGATGGACGGTTCTCTTACACTTGATGAATTTAAAAAGGTATTTGAGTTAGCAAAGAAGGGCTGCTATGAACTCTACAACATTCAAAGAAAGGCCCTTCTAGAGCATTATGAAAAAGTAGCCAAGGAAGTGAGTCAAGATGATATCTCCAAGTGACATGTATGGAATGTCATTTCTAAAAAGGAGAGCGATGCTAAAGCTTCTTGCAAAGGGCACTAGGCTCGACGGCAGAGAATTTCACGAATATAGGCCTGTCAAGATAAACATAGGTGTAGTTGAAAAAGCCTCAGGATCAGCTGAAGTATCTATAGGAAATACAGTTGTAATAGCCGGAGTCAAATGGGACATCGGTGAACCATTTCCTGACACACCGGATGAGGGAGTTCTAGTGACAATGGCTGAATTTCTACCAACGTCTGCCTCCTTCATAGAACCTGGTCCTCCAGATGAGCATGCAATTGAACTAGCTAGGGTAACTGATAGAGGAATTAGACATGCTCCTCTCATAGACCTTAAGAAACTTTGCCTAATACCTGGTAAGAAAGTGCTCACAGTATTCGTAGACATATACTCTGAAAATTATGATGGAAACCTCTTTGATGCAGCGTCTAGAGCAGCTGTTGCATCTATACTCACGTGCAAGATTCCATCGTTCAAGGTTGGAGAAGATGAGAACATTGAAGTTGATGAAGAGCAGTTGAAACCAATGCCAATAGTTAAAGTCCCTATATCGGTAACCCTAGTTAATATCGGGGACTACATTCTCGTTGATCCAACGTTTGAGGAAGAACAGGTAAGCGATGTAAGACTAACCTTTACCTTTACTGAAGATGACAAAATATGCGCCATTCAAAAGGGAGGCCCTGGAGGAATAAGTGAAGACTTATTAATGGAGGCTGTTGATATAGCATTTAAGGTTTCAAAAGAGCAGAGAAAGCTCTTGATGGGGGCTGTAAAGAATGCCCAAAAGGAAAATGATACTTAAAACTCCAAGATATGGTTTCACGCTTAGGAGAGTATGGTCTGAAATAGTGGCAAAGGCTAGAGCAAAATATGAATGCCCGAGATGCAAGAAGATAGCTGTTAGAAGAGTGTCTGCTGGAGTATGGAAGTGCCGCAGATGTGGTCTAGTGATGGCTGGAGGCGCCTATGAACCTCTAACACAGATGGGGAAGAAAATTGTAGCCCTGTATCCTCCAAAGGATAGAATGATCGAGTACCCGAGGTAGTTCATGATATTTATAACGACATCGAGGAG
>DRAE01000027.1 GCA_011041895.1 Candidatus Bathyarchaeota archaeon | reverse complement strand
CTTGCACAGTTTCCTTTTCGGTGACAGGGCAATTGAGGCCATGCAGACAGTTGAGGATACTAAGACAATGGATGCACTTGCTGAAATGTTGAATACAAACGATATAACGAGACCAGTTATAGATGAGAATACTGCGGCGATCACGGATAATATCACCATATTCTCCATTTTGTGGGTAAATTGATGAGCTGAGAGAGCTGGAGTGACTATGAGTGTGAACACAAGAATTGCTCCAATGCATTTAAGGCTCACTGATGTAACGACCGCTATGAGTACAAGCATGACATAGTTTAACGTTTTATATGGTAGTCCACAGGCTTCAGCGCCCTCTGGGTCAAATGTTATGAACTTAAATGCATCAAAGAAAAGGCCTATGATCAACATTACGGCAATTGCTGTAACTGAGAGAGCCATCAATTCTATACTGGATACCCCGAGTATGTCCCCGAAAACATATCCCCAGACCGTGGATGAATACTCTCGTATCATACCAATGATTATGACGGCTAAGGCCATGTAGAGAGCAAAAACTACTCCAACAGCTACATCCATTTTAACGCCTCTATCAGATAGATATGCTGTAAAGAGAGCCATTGAAATTGCAAATGCCATTGCCAGGAGAATGGTTGCAAGTGGTTGATTTACCAAGCCTAGGAAGAGCGCCAGTGAAGCCCCTGCAAGCGATGCATGCGCTGATCCGGCGCCCACAAACGATAGACCTCTTAACACGATGAATACTCCAATTATTGAGCATATTACACTTGCAAGTACTGCCGACATGAATACTTGAATCAGATATGGGTCAAGCACTTTCATCACCTATGAAAACGTATTTCCTACCATTTAGAGAGATGAACCTTGTTTTTAAACCATAGAGCCTGGAGAGACTTTCCTCATTCATAACCTCCTCCTTGGGTCCAAAGGTGATCACACTTTTATTCAGGAGCATAATGTAATCTGCATAGTCTAGGACAGGGTTTATGTCATGCGTGGACATTATGACAGTGCCCCCTTTATCAACAAACTCCTTTAAAACTTTGATTATCACATCCCTTGAAGCGACATCAATTCCGGAGAAGGGTTCATCTAAGATCAACATTCTCGGAGATTTTACAAGAGCTCTTGCAATTAGCACCCTTTGCTGCTGACCTCCTGAAAGATGTGAAAATGGAGTTTCAAGTAAGTTACTGAGACCGACTATCTTTAAAGCCTTTGAAACTTTCTCCATTATCTTTCGTCTACTTATCAGCATTAGGCTATATCTTCCATAGAGGCCCATTGAGACAACGTCCTTAACAGTTACTGGAATCGATAGATCCATTACATCCTTCTGTGGAACATATCCTATGAGTTTACGTATCTCGGATTTATGAGTAGCAACTTCTTTTCCAAACACCTTCACGCTTCCAGTAACTGGTTCAACGAGGCCGAGAACAGTCTTTAAAAGAGTTGTTTTACCAGCTCCGTTTGGACCTAGAATGCATGTAAACTTGTTGCATGGGATTTTAAAGCTTACATCTAGTAAAGCTATCCGATCCTCGTAAGCAACCGTAACTTTATCAAATTCAACTGCATACTTCATCATCTTGATCTCCAGTAGAGCACTATCATTAGAAATGATGTCATTGCAATGGCTAGAATGGAGAATATCAATGCCAGAGAGTAGCCGCATTCAATTTCACTTGTATTTTCCATGGGGGAGAAGATAGCATAGTGTATAGCAGCTATGTTATATCTCATTAGTTTAAAGTAGTTGTCCAATCCTTTTGATGAAATGAGAAGCGGCGACGTATATGCTCTCTTAAGATTGTTCATGGACACTATTTTTTCTATGACAGGGGAGTTCAATTGAATGACGTCTATGATCGAAGTAACATTGTACTCTTTTATCAGCTCATTTATCTCAAGAATCTCCTTTAGCGATGGGCTTCTCTCAGGGTCTTCAACTACTATCTTGACTATTCTGAGCTTAAGCTGGAGAACCAGCGGCTCTATGCAGGGTATTGAAACTATTACTGGGATATCCTCCAGATCTTGAGAAACTGAGTTAATGTATGACATTAAATTATCTATCTGCTCTAGGAGGGTAATACGATTTTTGGCTATTGTCTCCGATAAATGTGGAAATCTTTCGGAGATTAGCTCTGAGACATACTCTATAAAGATTTTGACATTTAGTGGATTCATCCATATATGAGGATTGTCATTCACGATTGTTATATTCGGTAGATCAACTACTTTTACCACGGTCTTATTTTCAAGGTTTACACTTGAGAGAATTTCCTTCATAAATGGCTCGATTCTGTCGCTTGTATAGATTATCATTGAGGCATGTTTAACTGCTTGAATATGCTCAGGCTTGAGGGAGAAGGTGTGTGGAGTCTCCATTCCAGTTAGTAGGGGTCTAGCGATTTCATGTGGAGAAGTTAGCATGTTGATTATATTGGACCATATATTTATGGATGTCACTATTTGATATTCTTTATCTATTGCATATGCATCGTTACTGAATATAGCTAGGGCAAGAATCAATGTTAACATTAGAGGAAGTGTCCCTGGCCTCACTTCTCCAATGCCTCCAATGGAATCCTTCTACCACATGGGCACTTTGTTGGATTACCTAGAAAATCATGCATTTTAAGAGCTGTTTCAGTTGACAGGTGATAGGCTATCTTGGAGGCTTCACAGCAAGCCTTCTCCAAGGGGAGGCCTAATATATTTACCAGCATACACTCGAGAATTCTATGCTTTGCTATAAGCTTAGAGGCTTCGTTCAATCCCTTATCTGTCAAGTGAAATCTTCCCCTTGAAAGCTTCAGCATCATCCCCTTTTCGATAAGTCTTTTAAGTATTGTTTCAACTGTTGCTGGCCTAACCTTGAACTTATCTGATAAAGTTTTGATTATTCTCTTCTGACCAGTTTCGTTTAACCTGTAGATTTCCGTGAGATATATTGACTCCGTAAATGAGACCCTCATCAAAATTAGACAATTTCTAAAAAGTATATAAATTTTGTACAGAGTATTGGTGATAGAGGGGTTTAAGGTATGGATTTGTACCTTATATACTTGAAGCTTAGAATGCACATGAGAAGGCTAAGCCAGCTTCCAGCAACAGTGCACTTGATAGTTCTAAATGTCATTATCTTCGTGATTGAGTGCATTACCTCAATGTCGGTGATCTACATTAGAGTAAACTGGTTTGTGCGTTTATTTGCGCTTTCAAACTATTATGTTCTTGTAAAGGGGTGGATTTGGCAGTTGCTTACGTCAATGTTCCTACATTTCGGAATACTTCATCTCTTTTTCAACATGTTTTTCCTCTTCATTCTAGGCATTAGACTTGAGAAGCTTATAGGTAGGAGAAGGTTTCTGCTACTTTACATCGTCGCTGGAGTAGTTGGAAACCTTTTCACTCTTCTATGGGGGCCATACGCACCAATAATCTCAGCTGGTGCTTCTGGAGCTATATTTGGAGTCTTTGGAGCCCTCGTAATTTTATCAGTTGGCTACTCATATGCTACTACAGTGCAGGCTCTCATGTGGGCATTTTTGATATTCCTGATAAACAGCATCATGCCTGGAGTGAATATTCTAGCTCATCTAGGAGGCTTGCTTACAGGGCTTCTATACGGATACCATGCTAGAAAGAGGTTTATTAGACCAGTTGTTATTGCATATCACTATTACTACTAGACCCTTTTGATTGCCTCCTCAACTATTTCCACGCCTCTGCTAGCTCCAAGTCTATCAGCTCCAGCTTTCAACAGCTCAACTGCAAACTCTAGGGTTCGGATCCCTCCGGCAGCCTTCACTTTTAACTTACCTTCCCCCGCCTCCTTTAACAGTTTTACATCCTCTATGGTAGCTCCTTTCTCGGCGAATCCAGTGGATGTCTTTACAAAGTCAGCTCCAGCCTTTATAAGGGCTTTGCAGACTTTAACCTTCTCCTCATCCGTTAGATACGCTGTTTCAATGATCACCTTGACGATAGTATTAGGCTTCAATTCCTTGACTTCAGCCACTATCTTGCGTATCTCATTTTCAATGTACTCGAAGTCTCCATCTTTTATTGCTCCAATGTTTGCCACAACATCTATTTCATCAGCTCCATTCTCAACTGCCTGCCTAGCCTCGAAAACCTTTGTTTCAACAGTATTTGCCCCAAGCGGAAAACCTATAACAGTGCATACTTTGACTCCAGCATCCTTGAGCAGCTCAGAGACAAACTTTACATGGCATGGATTGACGCATACAGCGTAGAAGCCATATTTTACAGCGTTCTCGCATAGCTTCCTAATATCCTCTCTCCTTGCATTTGGCTTTAAAAGAGTTAAGTCGATTTTAGAGGCCAGCTCCTGTGGAGATATCATGGCTATATCAATAATTTACCTTTTAAGCTATTAATTGTTAGGATGCTGTTTAAGGATGTCGCTGAAACCCTTGAGAGAATCTCGCTTGAGCAAAGTATAAATAAGAAAGTTGAAATTATAGGAGATCTCCTTAGAAGAGCTGCTCCAGAGGAAATTGATGTCGTCAGTAGGTTTGTGATAGGTAAACCTTTTCCAGAGTGGAGTGGAAAAGAGCTTAATGTTGGATGGAGGACTGTTTTGAAAGCCGCAGTTAACGTAACTGGAGTCGATTCAGGTGAAATAGTTAAGCTGTTTAAGAGATACGGCGATACTGGAAGCGTTGTAGAGGCCATTCTGGAAAAGCGTAAGCCTACGCTTCTCTCCCCAGTGAAGCCTTTAACAGTTCTCGAAGTCCATGAGATTCTTGAAAAAATAGCTGGTATTAGTGGCGAGGGAAGCTTCCAGGGAAGAGTTAAGCTTGTAGAGCACATGCTTGTAAGAGCGTCGCCTATCGAGGCAAAGTATATATGTAGGCTGTTACTGGGTGAGCTTAGATGTGGCTTCAATGAAGGCCTTCTCGAGCATGCCATAGCTAGGGCATTTGACATTGACGTCAAGAAAATTAGAAAGGCAAACATGCTTTTAAGCGATATAGGGTATGTGGCTAAACTTTCAAAGCTTAAGCCCCCGAAAATTGAAGACGTTAAAATAGAGTTTTTCAGACCCGTTAGATTCATGTTAGCTGAACAGGCTGAGAGCATAGCTGAAGCTTGGAGATATCATAGTGGGAGAGTTGCCGTAGAATGCAAGTATGATGGAGCTAGAGTGCAAGTGCACAAGCTTGGGGACAAAGTGAAGATATTTTCTAGGAGAATGGAGGATATAACCGATAGTCTTCCAGAGGTTGTTAGAGAAATTGTAGACATTGAGGGAGAATTTATAGTTGATGGGGAAATTGTATGCTGGAAGAATGGGCCAATGCCCTTCCAGTACCTAGTTAGAAGGCTCAGACGAAAGACTTTAAGCGATGAACTGTTAGAGACTTATCCCGTGAAACTTTTTGCCTTTGACATTTTGAAAGTTGGAGGGAGAGATCTAATAGATGAACCATATATTTCAAGAGTTAAAGTCTTGGAGAAAGTACTGAAGGGTGCATGGAACGTTATTGAAATAGCTGAGAGAAAGTTTCCATCTTCCGAGGAGGAGTGCACTGAAATCTTTGAGAACTGTACAAAAAGAGGGTTTGAGGGGGTCCTGATAAAGGCCATTGATTCACCATATGTTCCAGGTAGGCGGGAGAGATTATGGTTTAAATACAAGGGAGAAATTGGCAGACACATCCACGAGTTCACCCTCGTCATAATAGCTGCCGAGTATGGCCATGGCAAGAGGGCTGGGCTTTTAAGTGACTATGTCTTCGCTGCATGGGATAGGAATAGGGAGAAGCTTATCCCAGTTGGGAAGGCATATACTGGTTTGAAGGATCGTGAAATCGCTTACATGACAAAGAGATTGAAGGAGATCGCCCTTTACGAGAGTGGAAATCGTATATATGTCAAGCCTAAGATAGTAGTTGACGTAGCTGCAAGTGAGATTCAGATTTCACCTAAGTATCCTCTCGGATATGCTTTGAGATTCCCTAGAATCGTGAGAATTAGGCCCGACCTATCGCTTGAGGATGTTGATACTGTTGAGAAAATTGAGAAAGCATTTCTAAGGGATGTAAAATTTAAGAGCGTGTCTTAGACTTTCTGATGTTAACAACTTTGAATATCATTACAACATCATTTGAATACACGAGCTTGAACATTGGGAATGTTGTGAATACCTTTAGTAGCGTTGGCTCAGGCTGCTTTTTCCAGTACACGATATAGGAGATATTATTCCTGAAAATGGTCTCTCTGAATCCTATGACATAGCAGTACCTTTCATATGCAACATTTGAAAGCGTTGAAAATTTGACCATCGAGCCAGCGGGAATTAGAAGGGTAAATGATGAGTTGGTTATACTTAGTGGATCAACTGTAGCATTTCCAATGAGCTCTATTTTGAGCGTTGCAACATCTGATATGTTAACTTTGCTTGAAAGATGGTAGAATGGAATTGTGCTCCACTCAATTAGAATCTCTTTCCCATTATATGTGAAATTTTTGAACTCTATTTGAGAGAGCATTTTAACTTGTATGCATGGGCAGTTGGATTCTGTAACCAAGGTTATCGAGTCATTGCTTGTCTTGCAGAGAAGAGATTTAAGCGCATCTCCTATTCCAAAGTTTATTAGCAAGGTTTTATCCCCGATATTAAATGTCACATTCTCCGAAGGCACAACTGCGGTCAAGTTCATTTCCATCATTGGAATAAAGTTTCCCATATGTCTTATCTCGATGAGCCCCATGATGGGATGCTCAGGATATTCATATAGCGTAAGTCTAAGGTAGCTGTTTTCGAGAATATCGGCTCCCGTTAGAACTGAATAGGCTTCCGAGAGCGACTCTGTATATGATATCTTTACGAGGTCATACTTGTGCTGGATCACTCTTTTCCCCGTTAACGCTCTTATCCAGTAGGCCATGTAACTGGATGCGCATATCAGAGAATCATCGTCAACGTTTTCACTTATCCATTTTATGGCTTGAAGCTCTTGTTCATCCATTTTCTGATAGTAGCTGCAGGAGTCATAGAGCACTATTGGAGATACAGATGAGAGAACAAGCATCACTGAAAGAGCAACTATACAGATTCCCTTTAGCAATTTTCTATCTAGCATGCCTTTAACATAAAGTGATACTATGTACATGTTTGCTAGGATTATAGGCTGTATTGAATAGAATATCAGCCTATAATAGTCAGTTGATACACCTAGCAAGGGACTTGACAGTGGAAGCGCTATTGATAAAATCCAAGCCGAAAGATACAGGTAATCGTTTAATCTTCTATATCTCATAATGTGAAGCGATATCATAGCTGTAGCGAGGAGAGTAAGGTATAGGATAAAAGTTAATGTGAGAGAGGGTGTTATGAGGCATGCTAATAGGAAACCGATAGATGATGCAATATCTGGAATATACGTTGGGTGGCCGCTAACTTCGACTTTTGCACCTATATTGATGAACTCGGATATAGAGATTGAAAGTAGAAGTGCTGAGAAAAGGAGGAGACTTGCAAGCTTCAGGTTTATGAGCTTCAACTTGCTCAGACTTTCCCTTCTAAAGACGTTTAGAAACATGTTAAGAGCTATGAAAAGGATGAAAATCACAGCCATTAAGTGGGTAAAGCATAAAATTGCCGAGAACAACATTGAGAGCATTAAATTTCTATCAAAGACTGTCTGCTTATTTTGAATGGATCTGTAGAGGAAGATGGTGGCAAATATGAAAAATATGAAAGCGAGAATATTGGTATAGCCGCCCCAGCTTAGCATTATATCGTAGGCTGGTGAGAAAACTGTTACAAGAGAGGCAATCAACCCTACACTTCTGCTTTTGAAAAGTTCCCTAGCCAGAAAATATGTTGGAATAGACATGAGGGAGAGAAGGATGGCACCTATCAGCTTACATGTTAGAAGAGGGTCTCCAATGAATGACATTGCCACTGCAAGGATTAATGGGAAAACAGGCATATACTTGAAGCAGTAGCTTCCAGTTGCAATGCATTTTGCAAAGAAAATGAGGTTTGCTGGATCCGTTCCAGAGGGGAAGAGCCAGAGATCCATTATCTTGAATCGGATGACCGCTGCTAACACTGTCACTATTGATACTATGATGATGTCTCTGGCATCTTCCCTCATGCTAAATCATTTTCAGTAACGTCGAAAATTAAATATTATGCTACTTCCTTGAACGTCTCTCTCCTATGTACTTTTTATAGAGCGGGCAGGATCTATCATTTTCTGGACAGTAGCCATGAGCTTTGCACATGGGACCAGCGTTCTCGAAAAGTGTAGGTGCAACCTTCTTCACTAAGGAGAGCATTTTATTTGCAAGTTCACGTATCTCCCACTGAGATTTCATACAGCATCTCAAATTGAAAAAATGATGAAGCTCCCTTGCATTCATTGTCACTACGATGTTTGTCTTAACGGCCTGTGGAAGTATGAAACGTGCATCCTCTAATGGAATGCCTAGTCTTATCATCATCTGATATGAGGATACAGCCTTTCTTATGGCCTCTCTAAAGATTTCCTTTGCATGTGGATTCTTCTTTATGGATGGGGGCATTACGAAGCTTTTTTCACCTACCTTAACCATTCTCTGGCTTTGCTGCGAGTATGACGCTATTCTATGCCTTACAAGCTGGTGGCTGCAGACACGTGATATTCCAGATATTGAAAATGTAAAGGATGCATGCTCTATTACTGACAGATGCCCCCATTTGAGAACGTTTCTTATAATTCTCCTGACCTGTTCATCGTCAAGTTCCCTCATAAGCTTATCCATGCTTTTCTTTGAGATAGTCGATCGAGCAGCAGCGGCGCATACCCTTTCCGGATCCTTTGTATACCTTATAAGCTTTACCTCCATTCACTATCATCTCCAAGCCATATGAAAGCTAGTTAAAGTAAATCAGTGGAGGAGTTAAATGTATATTGACATGAAGGTGAACGGGATAAACATTGAGGTCTTAGATGGAGTATATAGTCCTGGAGACGATACATTTCTTATCTTGGATGTTATAGAGGAGATCAATGTAAATGGTCTTAAATGTATAGATGTATGCTGTGGAACTGGTGTAATTGGCTTAAAGCTTCTGTTAAAGGGGGCATCTCTAGTTTTATTCACAGACATTAATGTAGCAGCTGTAAAGAACAGTATGCTAAATTATCAATTGAATAGAGAGAAAATTCTGGGAACTGCTCTTTTCAGTTTAGGGGATTGTTTAGAGCATATTAAGCTTGGCAGGTTTAACTTGATAGCTTGTAATCCACCTTATCTTCCTGTTAATGAGGATATACAGTGGTCTGGTGGACGAGTTGAGGGTGGTTTGAGAATTGTAGAGAAGATAGTCAATAAGATCTCTGAGGAAAAGTTTAAGGGAGAAACTTTTGTGGTGCTGTCAACGCTTTCGGATAGTGCCAAGTTCGAGAGAATAGTGGAAAATGAGAGGTTACAATGGGATATCGTAGCCGAGAGAGCATTCTTCTATGAGAGAATTAGAGTTTACAGGATTTCACGTTAGGTTACTCCCTTGATGGAAGCACTCCAATTAGCATGCATACTCCGCCGCAGATCACAAGGACGAAGCCTGTCACCACCATTGCAAACTTGTATATTCCAGCTGCAAGATCAGCAACCGTAGTCTGAACATAAAACTCTGAAAGAGTCACATTAACAACCACTGCCTCAGAGCACATGTTACGTATAATTAGATAGTATATTGAAGATGATGGTAAGAGCAGTTTTGAGAAGTTTAAAATGTTATCTACCGCTCTATTAACTATTGTCGAATACTGTTCCCCAGACTTGTATTTGTCGTAGTTTTCCCTATCCATTAGAAGCACTCTTACGCTATTAGAGGTTTCTATTATGAGCGAGTAGTAGGTACCTTGTCTTAGGAAGATGCTGAATGTTCGCTCACTTAATGGTTCTATAATAGCGCTTTCATCGATTAATGGTGGCATACTAGTAGTTTCGATCATCATGCTACTGTATGCAACTAGTCCAAAGCCAATGATTACAAACATTATGCCTGCTATGATCATGGAGGCTCTCATTGTCCCTAAAATATATAGCCTACTGGGCATGATTTATTTTTCAGTATGGTTAAAATAAAGGGGATCATAGGTAAAAGGATAACGCTGCCTATATTGAACATGTTGAAGGAGCATTTAAGAGTTACATGTAAAGTTGCTGAGTTGTTTAAGAAGGCTATAGAAACTAAGATAGAGGGTGAAAATCCTGAGAGCATTATTAGACAGATTGCAAAGCTGGAGAATAAAGCTGATGAGATAAGGCGTAGAATAGCATCTGAGCTTACAAGAGGAGTTTTACCTCCCCTGAGCGGAGAGGATCTCATCCATTTGACTAGGAGAGTTGATCAGGTTACTGATTGGATTAATGAAGCCGCTAGATTTTTGGCACTTGTGGAGCATATAAGATGCGAGGAATTGGCGGAGAAAATTCTTAACTTGACAAGCATCATGCTGGAAAACGTTAGAGCATTGGATGAAGCCTTGGAAACTCTTGAAAAGAATATAAGGGACACTGTTGAAAAATGCAATTTCGTCGAGAGGATAGAGCATGAAGCTGATATGGCGTACATGGATGCCATGAAAGTTCTTGTGAAGACAAGACTTGAAGCTGGAGAGATGATAGTTTTGGAGAGAATGATCGTGGCTATAGAGAATGCATGTGACAGCTGTGAAAATGCATCTGACATTTTAAAGGTTATAGTTACGAGAGTCGAGAAGTAATTAGAGAAATACTTCAGCTAGCACCAGAGATATTCCAAATACAGCTGGGAAAGAAGTCATCCATATAACCAGTAGTTTAAGCACATTATATGTTGAAACCGCCGAGCCCCTAGCGGCTCCAGCACCTATTATTGAGGCAGACATTACATGAGTTGCAGAGAATGGAATGCCTATCTGCGTTGCAAGAAACATTATCAGTGAGGACGACATCAACACTGAAAGAGAGGATGATGGAACAAGCTTGACGAGTTTGAATCCCATTGACCTTAACACCCTTCTTCCAAGTGTGAGAAGACCGAGTGCAACAACTCCTCCACCGATTAAATCCATCATGGGCGTCCTAAACTGCAAAGGTAGATATGCTAGAATAGTTGCAAGATCGTTTCCACATCTGCTAGCGCCCATCAATATGCTCCATGGGATGAGCATTACCGCTGCGATGTATTCAATAGACTCTCTTTCACTTATCGTCTTGATTCTTTTAATTACGGCAAATTGTAGAGTCTTGTAAATAGTGAATGCCATTACAAGCCCAATGATCGGCGACAGCACCCATCCTATGACAAGTTTAAAAAGTATGTTTGCATCGATTACATGTATCCCATATTTTACAAGTGCAACTGAGACAGCTGAGCCAATTATGGCCTGTGTAAGAGATGAAGGCCACCCCATGTAGGCGGTTACTAGAAGCCATGCAAGTGAACTAACAAGTATGATGAAAACAGCTTCCCCGCTTAGAGAAACTCTAATAAGCTCCATCGAGAGAGTGTGTTTTATTCTTGATGTTAGAAGTAGCGCCCCTATAATTATTGAAAGAGCTCCAACAATGCATGCAGCTTTCATAGAGAAGATTCCTGAGCCTAGGAGAGGAGACATCGATTCATCATTTGCCCCGTCACTGAACGCCAGTATAAGTGTGAGCGATATTATAATTGCCGTCAGCAGTAGTTCCATGCTAAAAT
The DNA here is from genome assembly GCA_011041895.1 of Candidatus Bathyarchaeota archaeon. Taxonomy (GTDB): domain Archaea; phylum Thermoproteota; class DRAE01; order DRAE01; family DRAE01; genus DRAE01. Next base: position 477 of record DRAE01000027.1, on the reverse strand, counting down.
AGAGTTGATATACTTCCGAAATTAAATCTATTTTAGATTGAACATGGCTAGAATAGAGTTTATTGGATTGGAGACCATACCTGAGATTAAACCTGGAGACGATCTTGCCAAGCTGATTGTAGATGCTGCAAACAGGGAGTGCAGTGGAATAAAGGATAATGACATAATAGTGATCACAAGTAAGGTCGTATCAAAAGCTGAAGGGAGAATAATTGAACTTGATGAAATTAAACCTTCTAGGAGGGCTTTAGAGCTTGCAAGGAAAACTGGAAAAGACCCTAGGGAAGTACAGGCAATACTTGATGAGACCGAGGAGATAATAGCTGTAATACCGATAAAGGAGTTTGTTGAGGAAGGTATATGGGATCTCAGCAAATATACTAAAGACCTTGAGGGGAGTATACAGTTAATAAACAATGACCCATGTTTCTTCATAACCTTAAACGTTAACAATCAGATATATACTGATGCAGGGCT
>DRAE01000126.1 GCA_011041895.1 Candidatus Bathyarchaeota archaeon | reverse complement strand
GTAATCCACTCCATTAACGAAGATCCTCAGATCAGGTCTCAAAATGTTAAACCAAAAAATATCCTCATTTCTCAAATTAAATTTCTCACAAATAGCTTCTAAAACCCTTCTAATGCTTACAGGCTTGTCAAAAAGTAGCGTAACTTCATCACTTCCAACTTTATTCTTCAACCCTGTGAGAATCCTTACCTTTACAGTTATCATATCGAAACTAATCTTTAAAAGAAGCAGTAATATTTTAAATAACGCTACCGTCAAAGCTAATGGAGGCTAAAAATGTCTCTGAGATCAATAACCCTGGCCATAATAGTAATCGCTGCAATATTCACGTTTACCTTTGGCATGTATATGCATGTGGAAAAGGCAGCTGCCTTAACTGAGAGAATACACGAGGGAGATTTAATAGTTAAGAATGGCACCTTCACGATAGCAGACTCTAACTTCACAGTTAATGGGAATATATATGTGATGAAGGATGCTGTGCTAGTTATTGAAAACTCTATTCTTATAGTCAATCAGACAGAGGATCTTGAACACGTGATAAAGGTCAATGAAACAGCTAGAATTGAAATAGTGAATTCAAACGTCTGTACATCAGTTGGCTCAATTCAAATGATTATAACGGATAATGCATCAGCCACAATATCATCCTCTAAGATCTCCAATGATACGATGATCGAATGCAGAGTAAACTCTACCATAACAGTTAGTTCATCTAAGATTGCAAGCTTAACCATAGCGGATAACTCAACTGGAATGCTGAATGGAGCCGAGATAACTGAGAAGCTTGAGATATATGGAATATGTAGTGTAAATATGACATCTACCCACATCGCCTACATAGAGGTATCTGGAAGATGCGAAGTTAGAGCTTTGAATTCATACATTAATTCAACAAGCGTATCCGGGGAATCTCTACTAAATGCGACAGCTACAATCCTGAATAATGTATCAATCGACAATGCAGCTACGCTATACGCTAAAGGCTGCTCCCTAAACAGAACCTTTGTACGCGGTAAAAGTTCATGTGTGTTTAACAGCTCTCAAGTGGAGACCTTAGAAGCCACGGGGGTTTCCAACGTCAAACTGATTAAATCTCACGTGAATGAGGCATTGCTCAAAGTGGTTGGCCACTTTACAGTAAAGAACCTTCCAAAGATGGCTAAACTATGGGGTTCAAGTATAAATGGCTCAATATTCTACTCACTAAACATAACACTAATAAATTCTACAATCTCATCTTACAAGGTGCATGCATGTGAGGGATCAATTGTTGAAATATCAAATGCAGACATGGATATACTTAAAGCATATTCAGGGTCAACTGTATACCTAAACTTCTCTAGGGTAGATGAGGCAATAGTTATGTCTTCAATAGTCAAACTTATGCACTCGACTATAGATAAACTTGAAGCTAAGGGCTCGGGCAGGATACACATCTATGGTGAGAGTATAGTGAATGAAATGTCTGTAAAAGATTCATGTCTAACACTTGATGGTGAACAGAGCTCAAAGATCAAAGATCTAGTAATTGAGAACAGTACTTTAATCATAGCAAGGATGCCATCGATAGATTCAATCTCCAAGGTCTCATCCTTTCTGTTTAGACAAATCACGATCTCTTGCATGAAGGAGGAAGTCACATTCTCCAACGTTAATATCACAATAATAGATGAATCACTTGGAACGATTGCTAAGTATAGCGTTAACGAAACCGGTTACGCTACAGTTTTACTGGATTTCACCGACACATCTAAAACTTACGTGCTCATAGCACATAGTGGGCGTTCATTTATAAAACTCACCTTAGCATTTGATTGCTTACATATGATCACCCTAAACTTTTCGCAATTTTCAATCGATGACAGCCCACCCTCAATTCAAGCTCCCTCAATAGAGCCAATGGAGCCAAGCGATGTACAGGCAGTTTCAGTAAAGGTAACTGTTTCAGATAATCTCTACGTGGAAAAGGTTTACCTATTCTTTAGATTTGATGGCAGTTCATGGAAGTGTATTGAACTCAAACGTGCTGGAGATCTATTTGAAGGATATATCCCCTCTCTGCCAGCTGGTTCTAAAGTTGAATTCTATATTGTAGCATATGATATACTTGGCAACAAGGCTGTAAATGACAATGATGGAAAATATTTCACATACACTGTCAAATATTCATCAACTTCCTTTCACATATCGCTGATAGGCATAGTCTTGGCATTGATGGCAATAGCAATAGTTTACGTTGTCTGGAAGAAGAGAAATCTACTCTTAAGATAGTATCCTATTATTTAATTGGGATGAAACGCTTCGTGCTGGCAATTGGGCTAATACTAATAGTGGCTGGAACACTGTCATTGATATATGTGAGGGAAAAAACTCTCAATTTGATCTATAACGTCTCATACTCCGAGGAGCCTCTCCTTAAGGAACTTGTAAACGTTCCACCTGAAGATTATGTATGCTACATTGTGGAGCTCAACAAGGGAGAGGTTATATTAGTATCTGTGGTCGTTGTGGATATATTGAAGTATGTTGACGTATACGTGATGGATGGTGAGAATTTTAACAAATACACCAAGAATTGGGGATTCAATGCAAGAATTGAACGCCTCAATGTAAACAACACGATATTCCTCTACGCTGCTGAGTATACAGGAGAACATTATATAGTTATTGAAAACAAAGAAACAGACTGTAATACGGTTTCCATATCTATTACCCCTGTGCATGGGGTCTTTCTCACAGAGATTTCAACCTATGTAACCATATCCATTGCATGTTTCATAGCGATTATACTTGGCATAATACAAGTCTCAGTAGTGTCTATACTATTCCTTTATAAGAGGCTGAGACGTGGTAAAGTTGAAGGAGAAGCTTAACATAGCTGCTGTGGGGGACGTACATTCCCCAAAGTTTCTTAGAGAGTTTAAAGCAGCGTTATCTAGGATGAATGTTAAACCCGATCTTTTCCTCATGAGTGGAGATATGATCTATAAGGGTAAAGTTCAATACTTTAAGGCTGTGGTCAATGAAATACTCCTTCAAATAGGAGAGGTTAAAATAGTCTCATGCTTTGGAAACGAGGAGTTTGAGAACATTAGAGGTACTCTTCGTAAGTTGTTTCCTCAGATAACATTTTTAGATGATGAATATGTCGTTCTCAGCATCAACGATTTCAAGCTTGGAATAGTTGGGACGCAGGGAAGCCTTCTTAAACCAACTAGATGGCAGGCTAGAAACATCCCTAGAATAGCTGCAATATATAGGGAGAGAATATCAAAGGTTAAAAACTTGCTGCTTGAAGCTAAAAGGAGATCTGACTATGTAATCCTGCTGATGCATTATGCTCCCTCATTTAAGGTAATGGAGGGAGAAAATAGGAGCGTATACCATTGGCTTGGCCACCCTGGATATGAGAGAGTAATACTTGAAACTAGGCCAAATCTCGTGATATACGCTCACCTCCATAATGCTAACATTCTAGAATATAGGCTAGACAATGTAAGGTTACTGAATTCCTCTCTTCCAGCGAGGGGGGAAATATTAACCGTCGAGGTCAAGGCTGAGAAATATGGCCTTCTCAAGTTCATGTAAAATGAAACTTACATGTGTAACATCACATGTCCCGGAGGCCATTTTAAAACCGGTCTTAGAAGACATCACGAGGGAAGAGCTTGAAATTTTCAGAAGCTACACTATAACAAGCATCGATGAGAAATTGCTTATTTCACACGCATATAATGCTGAAAGAGGCCAGTATAATGGGTCAATAATACTTGGAAGTGTAAGATCCCTTTTATCGAGTCAAATTGGAAAAAATGAAAAGGTTGTCGTCGTCTTAGATAGGGATCTATATGTTCCAGGTCTCAATTTCATATTTGGTATTGCAGAATTCCCGGGGAGGTTCGCTATAGTCTCTATTACAAGGCTTAGAGAATCATTTTATGGCTTCCAAGAGAATATTGGCATATTAATGGAGCGTTTAAAGAAGGAAATCTTACATGAGCTAGGTCATACTTTTGGACTTGATCATTGTCCAAACTTTTGTGTCATGATGTTTTCTAACTGTATCGATGAAGTTGACATGAAGCCACCTAAATACTGTAAACGCTGCAAAGCTAAGATAATAAAAGGTTGCAATCCTTAATTATAACACTTCTAACGGCAATAGTTAATTAAAAACAACAGTGATCCCCATTGGCTTTCAGAAAACTCTCTAGTATAGTCTATGGCACGCAGATTCTAGTTTTCATTTCAGCTTCAACCATAGACCTACTTGCTGGAATTTTCTCGAGAGATTTGCTCAAACTTCTTCATTTGTTTCCATTATCTCTTCTCCTCTTCCCAATGCTGATGGAGGTTAGAGGCGATCTTTCAGGAATATACTCTGGAAGACTTTCTACAGGTTTAAATCTTGAAACGATGAGGCCTTCACTACTAAATAATACTGCCGAATTCTATGCTCTCTTCCAAGCTATCCTTACACTTTCATTTATTGAAGGCCTCATGCTTGCATCAATTGCAAACATAACTGCCATATTAACCATTCCAAGTGCATCACTTTTTATAGTTCATACATTTAGTGTCTCTGTCAACTGTCTCTTCATGTCAACTATAATATCGGTTCCAATAAACACCATAATAACGTCAAGAGGATATTCAAAGGGAATAAACCCCGACTTAATATCATATCCAATAGCTTCCTCCATATGCGACCTATTGATAGTCATAGTCTATCTGGCAACACTATTGCTTTCACTCTTCTCAATTGAACTTTCCATTGTTTTAACTCTCCTATTCTCGCTACTATCAACCTTTCTAATAGTGAAAAACAGAAGAAACGGAAGATTTATCTCAGTTGTGAAGGAGGGTTCTTTAGCAGTATTTTCTACACTAGTATTTGGAACGCTAGCTGGATTAACATTAACCTCCATACATGGCATCATTGAGAAAAATATCTTTATTATAGTCATGTATCCCGTGCTTTTAACGCTTGTAGGAGATGTTGGAGCTGCAATCGGCTCTGATATAACCACCCAAATAGCCTTAGGTTCCATCGGCATGAATCTGAAATCAGCTCTTTTATCAAGGAGAAAGGAGAAAATCTCATCGCTGATATCGATGATATCTGCAATACTCTTTACATCATTTCTCTCACAACTTGTAGTTATATGCTCGCTCACAGAGTTTGCTGTTGCCCTCTCCCTTTTTATAGTAGTTGCAATCTCTTCGTCGGTAATGGTTATGATAGTTGTTGCAGTACTTTCCATTTACACTTTTAAACGAGGTTTGGACCCTGATCACTTCCTCATCCCCATAGAAAGCTCATTTTCCGATTTTGTAACGACAATTTTTTTGGCATCTGCTTCAGTAATTACTCCCCTGTTTAGCTAGATTTCATATTAATTCTACAATTTGATTATTGTCTATGTGAAATGTCTAGGGAAGACATTAAAGGTGCAGTAGATGAATGCCTTAAAATAGATCCAAAGAAAGTCGCTGAAAAAATATGCTCATTCATAAAAAGCTTCATTATAGATGGAGGATTCAATGGAGCTGTCATAGGGTTAAGTGGTGGAATAGACTCTTCTCTAACAGCTAAACTGACAGTGGAGGCCATTGGAGCAGATAATGTTCTTGGATTAATAATGCCCACATCAACATCTAGTGAAGAAGATGTCAAAGACGCTGTATTCATGGCAAGACGTCTAGGCATCGAGTACGAGGTCATAGACTTGAGAAATGTTGAAAAAGCCTTCTGGGAGATATGTCCTCATGCAAGGGAAATGCCTAGAATTCCACGCGGGAATTTAATGGCTAGAATCCGGATGTGCACTCTCTACATTCATTCCAATTCACTGAATAGGATAGTTGTCGGGGCAGGGAACAAGTCTGAGATCTTAACCGGGTACTTTACAAAGTATGGTGATGGAGGAGTAGATATTCTTCCAATAGGATGTCTCTACAAGACTCAGGTAAGGGAGCTTGCAAGATACATGGGCATACCTGAGAAAATAATATTGAAGAAGCCATCTGCAGGACTATGGATTGGCCAAACAGATGAGGATGAACTGGGGATTTCATATGATCTTTTGGATAAAATTCTATGCGGTATATACGACTTAAAGCTTCCACCAAAAAAAGTAGCTGAGGCACTAGAGATAGATTATTCACATGTACAGCATGTAATGAACCTTATGGAAAAAAGTGCTCACAAGAGATCTCTTCCACCAATACCTAAACTGGATTAAAGTTAAATATCTGCCTACAATAATAGATTTTGAATTGGGAACGTTCTATAGGATAGAGTACAAAGCAATCCCCGTCAAAAGTCTTTTGAAGGAGCTTAAGAGAACAGCTAGTATTACAGTTGACCTAGCATATGCATCCATTTTGTTCAATGATGAAGAGCTTGCTAAAGAAGTGGTAGACTTAAATGAATATGCATCATACCTATGCTACCAAGTAGCGATGTCATCCTCAATGTTCGTCAAGGACAAGGCTGATGCCGAGGTTGCAACAACCATAGTTCATATAGCATACATGTTCGAAAGACTGTCGTCGATTGCAGCAGACATGGCTAAAATGGTTCTAAGAAAAATGCAGATTCCAGACATTGTCAGGGAGGCGTTTAGGAAAACAGAGGAGGAAGTATGTAAAGTTGTCATATCACCTTCATCAATTCTAGCCAATAAAAAGCTTAAGAAGCTGAGACTACAGTCGAAAATTGGAACGGATATAATTGCAATCAAAAGAAAAGGAAAGTGGATAATAGGTCCAAAGGGAAAAGACTACCTTAAGGCAAATGACGTCACCATAGCTCGAGGCTGTGCAGACAGCCTTGAAGTATATAGTAAGCTTGCAAGTGGAGAGCTAAGAGAGCTAAAAATAGTGGAGTTTCCAGAGGCTCCCGAGAAGAAAGATTACAGAATAGAGGACATCTTATGTGAAATGCTTGTAGACTTAAAGGATACCTCAGAATATGCACTTGAACTTGCATACTTTGCCCTGATCTACGAGAACAAGGATGTGGCAAAAGAGGTTCTCGAGCTCGAGGAGTACATGGATAAGCTTCACACAAAGTTCGAGTATGCTTGCCTCCAACTCTATGAGGAAACTGGCGATCCAAGAGTTGTCAGCTTAATAAGGATGAGCCTTGCAGCTGAGATGATGTCAGATATTGCAGCAGATATGTGTGAAATAGTGCTGAGAGGTTTGCCAGCGCATCCAGTGTTAAAGGAAGTTCTATACTTGGAAGAGGAAACTGTTTCGCTTGTGAAGGTATGTGAAGGATCAACGCTGATAGGCAAGAAAATAGGTGAAATTGAAAGCTTTGAAAAACTTGGAATCGACATTTTAGCTATAAAGAGAGGCGGCAAATGGATATTTGACCCAGGAGATGAAGTTGAGATACTTAAGGATGACCTTCTAATAGTAAGTGGATTCTCAGAGAGCATCAGCGAATTCCAAAAGATAGCGTCTGGAACATCTAAAGAAGAGTAGATTTCACCCTTATTTTCTCAAGTATCTTTTTCACTCTCTCATTTGAGGATACTGGCCTATGCATCACCTTTGGAAGAACATTTTTCACTCTATGTATAACCTCTCTGACGCCATGCTCAACATTATCCGGTGCATAAATGTAGCATTCTCCATTTGGCAGAACCTTCAGCTTCTCCTTGTACGATGATGGAAGCCCTAGATCGGGGAGCGCCCTCAATACTCTTTCTTCGCATGTTCTAAAGAAGGTCTTTGTAGAGCAGTTTCCATAGATCTGCCCATCAATATCGGTTGGAAACTGGCTGCTGAAAATAAACCCAAGAAGCTTATGTCTTCCCTCTCTCACCATTTTGGTAACCTTGTAATTCACATATATCTGCCAGTCACTGTAAGCCTTATCTGAGCTATCAGGTTTTCTAATTACATCATGTGCCTCATCAATAACGACAATCGTTGGAATTTCATCGTATTTGCTATCAACAAGCTTCCATGAACAGAGCAGCCTCATAAAATGCATTAAGACAATTCTCTTTATCAAGGGGTTTTCAGGTATCTTCAAAATAGTCAATCTCCCAGGTTTTAAAACTTCATCTGGGCTTATTGGTGGATATGGTGCATCAAATACACCATATCCATTGTAAGCTAAGCTTTTAATAGCCTCAACGGTTCTAACAATGTTATCTATCTGCGCCTTGTGAACCTTTTTCACGTTTAGAAGCCAGTTGAGAACATCGTCTCTATGTATCCAATTGTAGAAATTGTCGAATGTGTCTTGAAACCCATGTTTCCTAGATGCCTCACGAAATTTCTCAACGGCCATTACAAAAAATGGCTGGGCTTTCCCGGTTAAAAGCGGAAAGTACAGTGGAATATACTCTAGCTCGATGTCACTCCACTTAATCGAGTAGTTTTCGTTTAGCACTAGGATTTTGACATCATATATTGGACTAGGCTCATAGCCTAAAAGCTTCCAAAAGTATAGATCGCTTCTACTAAACTCCATTTTAGATGGATCCGCTGCCTCCACGCACTCACTCCACTCATAGGAGCCCTCAGCCTCCGTAGTTATGACAGCGAAACCCACATCTATCAAATTCTTAACTTTATTCTTCAGATACACGGTTTTTCCAGCGCCTGAGGTTCCGCTTACAACCTCATGCTCGAAAATCGTAGAATACTTTTGGCGGTAAACTACAGCCACCTCGCTTCCATTAACCTTGTAAATTACGGGATTGTTTCCCTCCATTAAGATTCCAATCACAACCCCATCCCTCTCGGATGGAAGCCCTAGAAGACGGTCAAGTATGCATGGATTTGGAAGATAGATTGGTGCATCTCTGTGAGGGGCAAATGACACATCCTCAAAAACAACCTGCACATTTTTCCCAAGACTTTTAACGGTGAAGCACACTATAGGCTTAAGCTTGACGAGAATAGAGTTGTTAACGTAGTCATATACCCCACACCCTACTCTATGGCTGAAACTTGACTCGACAAGCTCTTTATCAAACTGGTAATGGAATCTGCTTCTCATCCTTTCAAGATGTATCATTCCAGTAACTTTGAAGAGAATCCACTTGCCAACTATACTGTCCCAGCATAGTAGAAACCTGTTTATAGGGCATTTCCTAATCTTAACCGCTGGAACAATAGCATGTACACTCGCATCATCTTCATCGACTTCAATGTGCTCATCCACCGTAGCATAGACTAAGCCTATCTCCTCAAGTGTTAGCTTCTCAAGCTCATCCTCGGGTGGAAGCTTTACATTATTTTCTTCCCATAGCTTCAACACTTAGAATCTCCTCCTGAGCCCTATGAGTAAGCTTAAACTTAACCCCCTTCCTTGAAAAGAACCATTTAACACCAATTATCCATCCAATTTTCTCCATCCTACGAATTTTGACGAAGTTGTTAACTTGATCAATCACGTAGGGGACTCTCCAACAGTTCTTTGCAATCTGAGCAATTGATACCTCGATCGCCCAACTTTTCCGCTCCTCTCCTAAGTCTCTCCACATTTGAAACGGCATCTCTACACGCAAAACCCTGTAATCTGGAAGCTTAATATAGAAGAAAACTCTTGAAAAATCGCTTTTAGAGTTTCTCTCGAAGTATAATGGTGAACGCGCTTTCTCCGGGAGAAATCTCTCAAAAAGTATTGCATCACTTGAGAAAAGGCTTCCAGTAGGCAATATAATTCTTGAAATAGGGTCTTTAACTATGCACCATATAATCACTCCAAGTTTGCAAGCCTCTGAGACAATTCCTTTAATCCTGTTCTCGAACCGTGGGCTTATGTGAACACCTCTGAAAGCAAGCCAATCACCATCTAAGAATATAAAGTCTATAGAGTCGCCATACTTCTCAATAACATGCTCCAGCACATCTATCTCAAGCATGGTATCCAGCGTCCTCATCATCACCTGTAGGTCAATTGCCTCGCCAAACCTTGGATAAAAAACATTTTCACCTGATCCAATAAGCTCTCTGTCAAGGGCATACTGCAGAACTCTCCTAGATACGATCCCAGCATCTGAAAGCCTACCTATATGAGATATCCTCTGAGAATCTATCAGAAAACCTCCCCTACCATACATTAAATATGCAAATTCACTTTTTACAACCGTTATTGACGAATCAACTCCAGCAATAGCTAAATCAGCTAATGTGCTCATCCAATCAACATCTGATACATCCACATAACTTACATCCTCCAGTTGCTCAACTTTACCATATACTCCTCCTCCACAGATTTCCTCAAGCAACTCTTCAAACGATACACACTCTAAGTTAAAGCTACCTTTTCTCAGCTTCTCAATATTCCACTTACAAGTCTCTGAAAGTATCAGCTTGAAATCCATATTCTCAACCATCTCTAAAATAGAATAATACCAAAACAGTATTTAAATCTTAAATCAGTACTAAAGTACAAATACTGTACTAAAACTTTAAATTCTCAAGGATAGTAACTCTATTTCGAAAAATGAAGGACAAGATAATCTTAACGGCCAAAAGTAGAGGGTTTACGGAACTGTTAATATCCTTGAAAGAGGGGCCAAAAACCTTCATAGAGCTGAGGAAAACACTTTCAGAGTTCGGCCCCTCGACGATATCGAAGAGGCTAAAGGATGCAGTTGAACTGGGGATAATTAAAAAGACAGCTAAGATAAAGGGTAATAGAGCTTATGTCGTGTATGAGCTAACTCCTCTGGGAAAGAAAGTTCTCAGATATATTGAAGAAATTGAGGAAGCTTATAGAAAACTGGCTTCTGAGCTGATAGAGTCAAGTGGAGGATAGAAGATCGCAAGAAAGGCCCCCATTGTGATAATTGACAAGGTAGCCCTAGAGACTATAATACTCTCATCCATAGAAGCTTACCCTCTCGAAACAGTTGGTTTCCTCCTAGGATTGAGAAAGGGTTTAGATTATCTCTGCAAGGTAGCTTATCCGATTCAGAGAGCTGAAAGAAAGCTTAAAAGCGTTAAGTTCAGCAGGAAAATACATGAGCTAATGAAAAAGGCAAGTGAAAAAGTCGTAGGGTACAGGATCCTAGGAATTTACCACTCTCACCCAGACGAGCTTCCAATTCCAAGTGTGAAGGACATTATGAACTTCATGTTCAGCGAGTACATGGTGAGCCTAATAATATCCATTTCGAAAACCACGCCATCAACCCTGAAATGGCATGCAAAGGAGAACGTGATCATAGGGTCAATAGCTGGCTATAGAATTATATTATCTTCTCACGTAAAGGTTGGTAGTGAGCTAGTGCAGGCATCCATACGCTCTCCACTCATAGATGTTCTCAACTTACTGGCGTCGCTGGGCCTTGATTACTCTCTATTATGTGAGCGCCTCTCACCAGAGGACTATGAAAGGCTACAATACCATCTGAACAAGATAATCTATTTAACTAAGAGAGGTAGAACCTATCACAGCAAAAAGATATCCTATCATAGGAAGGCCATTAAAGAAATAGCTAAACAATATGAAATACTCTAAAATAATCCAAAACCTACTATCTAATAGGTGATATCCTTGGAGAAGCGTGAACCTAAGATAATTAACCGCCCTGAGGAGTCAATGATCATAAACACTATACTAGAGCATTTGGACATGGATAACATAATTGACCTAGAGGAATGGGGTAGAACCCATGAGCAAAATCTATGCTATGAGAAAGCTGGGATAGCTCTCTTTGCGATCAAGATCTACACCCAGGACATGAATGTGATTGACTGGGTTATAATTGAAAAAGATAGGGAGATAGGCGAAAGACCAACACCTGAAGGTAGTGGAGTAGTATATTTTACCTCTCTAAAGGAGAAACCTGATGGAACCCTTCTCTCAAAAGACGTGTTAAGTGAAAGATTTAGAGATGTATCAGTAATGTTCATGGGACTGGCAAAGATAAGAGACAAATACTATACTGTGAAGGAGAAACTAAAGAAAGCTATAAAAAAGAAGGAGGCTGAAATCGAGAAGGAGCGAGAACATACTGAAATGTTCGCTGACTAAATGTCAAGCACGAATGCAGGTATGCTGCTTAAGGCTGCAGCTATACTCTGGGAGGCTTTTTCTATAAACTTCAGTACCTCGTTCTCCTCTCCTTTCATTAACCGTATACACAGCGGAGTATAGATGTCAAGGTAGACGATGACATCTCGCTCTCCAACTGTCCCCTCGATATTTAGTCTCCAAAATCTCTTCTCACAATCCTCCTCAATGATTCTTCTCCTATTTTCGACAACTTTTCCAAGGAAGTTGGCATCCTTCTCCTCAGCATATTTCTTAAGCGATGACAGTGCATCAAGCCCCATTATATTGTGAAAGTCTATTATGGCATAGTTTACAAGCCTAATGTTTCTCTTAAGCTCTCTTTCATCTAACATAGCTGTGCTACTCTTCCTGTAGACAATGAACTCGTTCAACTTCTCCAAGGATTCTATTCCAACTATTATTACTGGAGTCACGTAAACGGATGCCAGTATTAGCGTATCGACCTCGATTTTCATGCCATTGAAAAGCTCGGTCAAGAGATTTCTAAACTCCATTATCTCGTCAATTGGATATGGAAGCTCTATGAAAGGCTTCCTAGAGATAAGATCTCTTTCACCATCCTTTGCAGCCTGCATTAGAGACTGTGCATAGCCAAGATTCCTATACTTAAACCTCTTTGAAAGCCAACTAATTTCATCTATGAACTTTCCCTCAAGGTCATAATTGAAGAAAATGCATCCCTTGACGTTCTTAAGTATCGATAGAAAAGCATGGAGGTC
>DRAE01000148.1 GCA_011041895.1 Candidatus Bathyarchaeota archaeon | reverse complement strand
ATCAGCTCCTTTCTCGTTAAGTTACAGTAAATCTGCAGCTTACAATAAATTTTAAGCTCTTTTATTCTAAAATTAAGTTACGGAAAGGTGCGTGTTAAGGATGGTTCCAGGAACATCTGCGATGAAATTCTCTAAGGAGTTGGCCTCGTTACTGAATAAAAGGGTTATGGTGATAACCGAGGATAATGCATATGCTGGGACGCTAGTAGGCTATGACCTTACAACACTAAGTGTGTGTTTAAATGATGCAACCGACAAGAATAACAAGAAAATACCAAAGATCTTCATCAATGGAAGGATAATAAGAGAAATATTGTTGACAGAGGCACCGTTTGATATGAAAGGTCTACTTGAACGTCTCATGAGAGTCTTTCCAAAAATGCCTATACAATTCATAGAGGAGTCAAATTCAATCATTATAATGGATAGCATAAAGGTTACGCCAGAGGGAGTCGAAGGCGAGGGCCCCATAGCTGACAGGGTTAAGCAAATATTCGAGGAGTATGTAGCTGAAACATATGGTAAAAAATAAATCCCTCTTCTTTTTCCTTGAAGTGAATTCACACATGAAAAATGAGGTGTTACATTATTGGAAATAACTATAATTGGCGGCGCAAGAGAAGTAGGTAAAACTTGCCTACTAGTAGAGGAAGACGGCAAACGCTTCATACTAGACTGCGGGGTTAAACTCGATTCGAATAATGGAAGTGAATATCCGCCACTCGAGGATTTCATGAGGGAGGGAGTCGATGCTGTTTTTCTAACGCATGCTCATCTCGATCATAGTGGAGCGCTACCATTAATTCCAAAATATTATGAGAAGGTTCCAGTGTATGGGACAGCTCCAACGTTCAGCTTAACCGAGTTATTACTTGAAGATTTCATTAAGGTAAACGCTTACGTATGCCCATTTGACTGGATAGATGTCATGGACTTCATGAAGTCCCGTCATTTTGTTAAGTATAGAAAAGAGCTTAACATTAAGGGAGTTAAAGTTAGGTTTTTAAATGCAGGTCATATTCTAGGAAGCGCATCCATAGTTCTTGACTTTAATGGTAAGCGTATCGTTTATACTGGTGACATAAACACAATAGAGACTAGGTTGCTTAAGCCAGCTGATCTTAATTGGGGCAAAGTATATTGTGTCATAAGTGAATCCACGTATGCTACCATACTGCATCCAGACAGGAAAATGCTTGAAAGAAAGTTCGTCGAGGATGTAGAGAGAGTCTGTGAATCTGGGGGAAAGGTTCTTGTCCCTGCCTTTGCCGTGTGTAGAAGTCAGGAAATAATGTGTATCCTAGCAAAATACAATATCCCATATAAAGTGTATGTGGATGGCATGGCTCGTTATGCAATTGAAATTCTTGATCGCTACCCTAGGTACATGAGAGATCATGATGAATACGCGTATGCTGTGAAAAAGACTACGATAGTGGGCAACTGGAGGCATAGGAGGAAAATAATCAAATTAGATGAACCATGCGTTATCATAGCATCCTCAGGCATGTTAAAAGGCGGTGTATCTCGCTTTTATCTGGAAAAATTGTATGATGACCCTAATAATGCGATTTTTCTTGTAGGTTATCAAGTCGAAAATACACCTGGAAGAAAGCTGCTTGACACTGGTAAAATAGATATTGAAGATGTGGAAGTGGATGTTGAAGCTGATGTTGGATTCTATGACTTTTCATCGCATACTGATGGAAAAGGCCTTGAAGAAATATTCAAGAGAAATACCCCGGAAAAAGCTATAATAGTACATGGTGAAGAGGAGAATGTGAAATTCCTAGCAAAAAAGCTTGAGGAGGATTTTGGCGTAGAATCATTTGCTCCTAAAAATTTAGATGTGATAAGGTGTTAACATGAGCCTCACTGTGAGAGTAAAGCTCCCAATAATAACTGTAATTCTAACAGTTTTACTTTCGATTCTTCTCTCAAGTCTTATAATCCTAATTTTAATGTCAAAGACCCTAATTTTACCATCATTTTCATTCTATCCAGCATCGGAGTACAGCTTTATCATAGACTCATTTCTACTGTTGTCAATTTCCATAGTCTCGGCTTGCGTGATCATTTTCCTTATAAGGATGCTTAGAAAAAACATAATATTGCTTTTTACACTTAGCATTGCAATGTCAGTATTCCTAATACTGCTTATAATCTTGTCAGCTTATCTTGAATTAAATGTAACTTATAGCATTCTTTTTTCTATTCTCACATCAGTTACCTTGACTTATGCCATTTTTATGTCCCGCTCACAGTTAATTAAGCTTCTCAGTCACGTAGTCGTTGCGTCTATAATTGGCTCTTTCCTTGGTTTAACTCTTCAAACTCCATCTGTAATAGCTATACTCATCGTTTTTTCACTTTATGATGCAATTGCTGTAAGAAAAGGCCCTATAGTAGAAATCGTAAAAGAGCTTGAAAGTAAAGGTATATCTGGGACAGGAGTTTCATGTGAAGTCCATGGGATTGAAATAGGAATGGGCGATTTAGTTTTTTACTCAGCCTTCACTTCACATGTACTGATAATTTCATCTATTTTCTCGTATATCGCAGTTACAATAGCAATTCTAATAGGCACGTATATATCGTTACTGCTTTTACTGAGAAGGAAAGAGATAGTAGCTGGATTACCTATCCCAATAGGGTTAGGTCTTTTAGCGTTCTTCATCTCAAGCATCATAGTTTAAAGCTTAGCTAAATTTTATGAGCACGTGTTAGGATAACTAAATTAACGTGCTCTAAGGTGATTTGAATGAATAACGGGGATGTCTCAATAGTTCTCAAAGTCGACAAGTCAAGAATAAAAGATAAAGTTCTAGTGATAGGCTTTCATGGATTTGGCGGTGTTGGGCATTTAACAGTTAAGCACCTTGTAAAGGAGCTTAAAGCATCTCACATTGGAGACATTATATTTGAAGGAATGCCCCCTTTTGTGGCCTCGGATCCAGATGCTCAAAAGACCAAAATGTTAACGCTTCCAATGCCTATAATGGAAAGTAAAGATTTCATTCTTATTACCCCCGAATTTCCTTTGAGAGAGAATTATGAACATGTTTGCAAGGAAATAGCTCTATGGGCTATCGAAAACCTAAGAGAGGCCATTTTAGTTGGAGGCTTAGATGCAAAAGTTAAGTATCCAAAGGACAATCGCGTACGGATAGCATATACGTCTTCTTTCCTTGAAAAGTTTGAAAAGCTTCCTGGAAAACCTCTTGAGAGAGGTATATTCATAGTTGGCCCCCTTGCAATATTGTTGACTTACTTTGAGGTATATAACTTTCCAGCTTTAACCGTTCTCCCCTATGCTTCAAGAGACACGATAGATCTCCGTGCTACTGCAAAGGCTGTGAGATTTATTGCTAGGCTATATGGTCTTAAAGTGTCTGTACGAAGACTGTTGAAGCAAGCCTCTAAAATAGAGGAATTTGTGAAAGAAATCAGGGAAAGGGAGAAAGAACGTAGGAAGGCTATAAGGGCTCCATTCTTCGTTTAGGGAGATTATAAATGTCATTTGAAATACTCCAACACGACGCTGGAGGAAGACTAGGTATACTATACACACGCCACGGCAAAGTAGAGACTCCAGCAATATGTCCAGTTATAAACCCAAACAAACTGGTTGTGACTCCAAAGGAAATGTTTGAGATGGGTGTTCAAATCGTAATGACAAACAGCTATATAATATACAAGGATCCAGAGCTCCGGGACAAGACTTTAAGGAAAGGCCTTCATGATTTTCTAGATTTCAAGGGGCCTATTGTGATAGACAATGGTGCATATCAGTGGCATGTTTATGGTTCAATAGACGTCGATGCACTTGAGATGTTTAATTTCCAAAGAAGCATTCGCCCTGACATTGGAATACTTCTCGACTATCCAACATCACATGACATGTCCAAGGAGAAAGCAACTGAAACAATCAAAGTCACTCTCGAGAACGCTAGAAAATGTGTTCCATTAATATCAAAGGAAGATGGTATCCTATGGACTGGCGTAATACAAGGTGGCTATTTTTTAGATCTTGTTGCAAAGTGTGCAAAGGAAATGAGTAAGCTTCCACTCGACCTTCATGCATTAGGCGAACCTGTACAGTTTCTCATAGAGTATGATTTCAAAAAAGTAGCTGACATGCTTGTGGTTGCAAGAGCTAATTTGAGAGCTGACCGCCCACTGCACCTATTTGGAGCTGGGCTTCCATGGACCTTACCATTTTTTGTGGCTATGGGAGCCGACCTATTCGACTCAGCAGCGTATGCTCTCTACGCTAAAAGAAGAGTATATATGACTCCAGCTGGAAACTTCACTCTCGACAGCTTGACGGAACTAATATGTGAATGCCCCGTGTGCACATCTTATACGTTAAATGAGTTAAAGAAGCTGGAGCCAGAACTTCAGGAGAAGCTTCTGGCAAAGCATAACTTGTATGTGACCATAACTGAAATGCGTCGCATAAGAGAATATATCAGACATAACAGGCTATGGGAACTTGTTCATGTTAGAGCTCACACTCATCCACAACTACTTAAAGCACTGGTTTATAGCTTGAGAAAATATAGAAAATACCTTGAAAAAAGAGATTTGTTCACGAAAAGAAGAGCTTTCTTCTGGTTAGATGACTTCTGCAAATATAGACCTGAGATAAGTAGGGCCCTTAGCAGAGTTAAGAAAGTGTTTGGCTCCTCCACTGTTCCCTCGGGGCTGAGGTACACATATCCATTCTACCAATTTGAAAGTTATACCGATAAACTGCCATTCAAGCTCGAAAGGAAGAAGGTGAATAAGCTCGAAATTGTTAGAACAATAGCAGACTATCAGTTCAAGAAGAAAGGTATTGGAGAAAAGATAATTCCGAATGGTGCAGAGATCGCTGTAAGTAAGAAAACTGGGAGAATTAGGTCGATACTTTATGAAGAGAAGCTACTCTTCGTACTGAGAGCATATGACTACATTCTAATCCCTCAAATTGAAGGAGGAAAAATACTCAAGGAAAATATTCCATTTCCAAGGTTCAGGGTAATTGCATCCAAGCGAGGAATAAAATCCATAATAGAGAGAAAATGTCTACCAGCAAAGTACATTATCGGATGCGATAAGGAACTTGTGCCGGGAGAGCAGGTGCTTATAGTCGATGAGACAGATGATTTGATAGCAGTTGGAGAGCTCAAATTTACTCCCGAGGAAGCCGTGTTGGCGACACGAGGATTCCCAGTGAAAGTGAGAGGCATAGCTGAAGAGGAAACTATTTAGGCTTAAATACTCTAACGAAATTTTCCAGTGGAATGAAGGCCACTCTCTCAAAACTAAAGGAGTTTATAATGGATGAAAAAGCATCACCACTACTCGAGGAAGGAATATTACTTGGACTCTCAATGCTGACACTAGCAGTCATAGCAGCCATACTTGGAAACTTCATATCATGGTTCAAAAACGCATTCTCATCACTATGGCAAACACTCTCAGACCTGCAAAAATCATTCCTAGACTTCCTCAACGAAGGAGAGCTCCTAACATAACACCACAATGCTAAACCCGATAAAAAGCCTACTATACAGGGGCAACATAGCGAAACTCATCAAAAACACCAAGGGAATACTACAAGCATCGGACATAGACGCATACCCATTCAAACAACACATAATAGTTAGAAAAAACGCTAAGATCACAATCCTAAAAATACTAAGAATAAAAACTCCAGCCAACCTAGAAGTCAAAGACAACACCAAAATACTAAACTTCATACAAAGCATGCAAAGAAATAATGTTCCACTAGCATACATCATAGCACTCTTCCCCATAGAGCACAATGGAGAAAACACGTCGATAATCTCAGAGATACTTGTAATGACATGGTCCACTGGAAAAATAGACAAGCTAATTGAAGCCATAGAGAAAGCATCCTCTAACATTGAAAAAATCAAGGTATCTCTAAATTCCCTTTTCCCCGAACTAGAGATTGAAGAGCTCAAGGGAAAAGAACTTGCAAAAACCTTCCTACACTTTTTTCTCAGGGATAGCTGCGAGGGAGAACAGCGCCTCCCAAGCTCCCAGACAGCATTCATCCCCATAGCGTGCCTACCATCCCCATCAAAATCCATAAGTGAAAAACATGCCGAGTTCACATATACAATTTCAACTTATAGAAAACTTCGCTCCAAAAGCATCTTCATCGGATGGGCTGTTAGAAATGGCGAGAAGCTTTACCCCATTCACATTCCACTAAACAACCTGGTCAGACATGTCCTAATAATGGGCATGACTGGGTCAGGGAAATCCACTACAGCCAAGAAAATAGTTGAACAACTTATCAGAAACAATGTAAACGTCCTAGTACTGGACTGGCACAACGAGTACGGAGACCTAATCAAGTCCCTGGGAGGTCTCATATTATCCCCTGGAGCAGAGAACTCCAATGGGATAAACCTATTCGACGCAACATATGCCAAAAGTATTGAAGAACACATAAGTCTAATATGCGACATATTCAGTGAAACACTTGAATTCACATATCCGCAATCCTACATGTTTCTCGAAATCCTTATAAGACTATACTCTAGAAAACGTAATCCTACGCTAAGCGACATTGTAAACGAGATATATGCCTTCGACACGGACTCGCGGTTAGATAATGAAATCAAGCAAGCCCTCCTAAGAAGACTGCTTTTCCTAGCGAAAGGACAGGCAAAAAGAGTGTTTGAGAGCTCCCAAGAATATTCAATAGCCCAGATATTGGGGGAAAATACTGTGATAGAGCTTGGAAACTTCAAAGATCAGCGCCTAAGGAAAATGTATGCCATGATGATTCTCAAACTCCTATATGACTTCTTCACCTCAAGAGGAAAATCATCGCATCTACGCCACGTAACAATTCTGGAGGAAGCTGATAACATTGTTCCAAGGAGGAGCCTAAACTCTCCTCCATCAATAGGTGAAAAGCTCATATCGGAGCTGAGAAAATTCGGAGAGGGTATGATAATAATATCACAGTTTCCGTCCATGATAGCACCAAAAGTACTCAAAAATACAGCTACAAAAATCTGTCACCAAATAAAGTCCTATGATGATATCCAAATAATCAAACAGATATTATCTCTCACAGACGAGCAGTCTGAAATGCTAAAACACCTGAGAAAAGGGGAAGCAGTGCTCGATCACGATGAAATTCCTTATCCTCTATTAATCAAAGTTGAAAAAGTTTCTCTAAGCTATACTCCAATAATGGTTAAAAAAAGTGGTGTTTCGAGTTGTTTCAGAGCTTTTGATTAAAGTGTTTACTCGACTTTCTTAAATCTCTTCTCCAGCTTCTTAAGCGTCTCCTTTAACCCAGTGTACTCTAACTCCTCTGGTCCAAGTCTGGCTGGCATGAACTCCCCCATTCTCCTTAAAATAGCTGCAAACTGCATTGCCTCTTGCCTGGCCATGTCAAATGCCACATCAGCGAATAGATCTGCTATCATTGGTTTTCCATCGTCGTCGCATGCAATCTTACCATTGCATATCTGGAGTCCTATAGCTACTACTCTTGGCGGCCCATCGAAGACTGTACATCTAGCATCCTTGAGTCCAACAGGCATCAATGGACCCCAGTGGCTTCCCCTCATCCATCCCTCTACAAAGTAGGAGTGCATGAATGGTGCAAGTATCTCTCCTAAAGCTGGTAAGCCATGCTGTGCACGTATTATACAGACCGGATCATCCTTTCCAACATACCTTCCAGCGATTAGCGACAGCCTTGTGGTACTTGAAACAGCGCATATCATGTCGTCCGATGCTCTCCATATCCTCCTGATCACATATCTGCCAGGAGTTCCAATGAGAGCTATTAGCTCATACATTTCCTCGGGACACTTTAGTACAACGGCCTTATTCTCAATGACATCTAAAACCTCAAACTTGAATCCACACATCATCTTTGGATCAATCACTAGCCCAGCAGTGTTGCTTGGATCGGCGAATATTTTGAACAATGGATAATTCCATGCTCCAGGTTCAGTCTTATCTGCTGCAAGCACGACTATGGGCTCAGATGCTCTCTCCTCGATCTCCATCTCAGCTACGCCTGGGCCAAGTCCACGCACATTTCCGCTAAATGCAGTTACTAGAAGATCTTGACCAGCACCATATAGCTTCAAGTTGGTGGCCTTTTTTGCAGCCTCTTGGAAGACATTCCATGCAAGCGTATGTATCTCAGTGTTATCTACTCCCTTATTATGCACCATTAAAAGCTCCATGTCATCTCCAACATTGAACACAAAGTAGGAGTTGATGAGCCCTGTTTCAGCAGCTTCTTTCAACCTTCTTTCAGCTATATTAAGTAGAGGCTGTGGAACCACGTGGTGGCCAGCCAGACTTCCAACGTCACATTTTATGACGCTGATTGTCGTCTTCATAGACATCATATTATATTTCCGACGAGTCAAGAAATTATTATTGCAAAATTAAGTCATGTAATAGTACTCTCCCTTTCTCTTCTGTTCCCTGTCGAGTCTAGACCCTGGCTTGTTTGCCCTCGGTCTACCAGTTTCAGGATCTCTCCTAAAGGTTATGTCTACATCTCTAAGAAACATATTCATGGCCTCTCTTAAGATCGTTGGGGTATTTGCTATGCCCTCTATTCCAGGTCTTCCGCTGAAGGTCATCATTCTGTCAGAAACTAAATCCACGCAGAGAATATCATGCTCAACTATAAAGGCACTTTTCTTACGCATTTCGACAATTTTTCTAATCATTTTTACGGCAGTTAATCTCTCCTCAATGTCAAGATATGCACTTGGCTCATCGAGTAAATACACGTCAGCGTCTTCAACCATGCAG
The DNA here is from genome assembly GCA_011041895.1 of Candidatus Bathyarchaeota archaeon. GTDB lineage: Archaea > Thermoproteota > DRAE01 > DRAE01 > DRAE01 > DRAE01. The sequence continues at coordinate 3,996 of DRAE01000148.1, read as the reverse complement.
TATACTATAGCCACCTTCTGCAGCTCTCCTCCACTTAATTCGTCAATGTTCCTCTCCATAAGCTTCTTAAGTTCAAGCTTTGGAATGAGCTCCATCTCGAGTAGAGCTCTTGACTCTCCACTTCTCGCTCTCTCTAAAAGTATGCTTTCAACATTTTTTCCTTCATGTTCTTCAATGAACCTCCTCAAATACTGTGGCTTATAACTGATCTTGACGTCTTCAGCTTCAATGTGTTCTTCACTTTCCTCAAATTCTCCGGCTATGAATTTTATGAAAGTTGTCTTGCCAATAGCGTTTGGCCCAACTATTCCAATGACTTCTCCCTTAAAGCATTCTCCAGGCATAATTTTCAACTTAAACTTTCCAACATTTACCTCACATTCCCTCCATTTCAACACTTCCTCATGAGAAGATTTCATAGCTTTCTCCGTTGATGGCCTCACTGGAAACGTTATCGGATACTTTCTTATTCTAACGTTCTCACTTTTAAGATACCCATGGAGATAAGCGTTAATGCCATTATAAGCTGAATATATGTTCGAAACTACTCCATAGACGCCGGGCTTTCCATAAATCACTGCGACATAGTCTGCAAGATAATCTAAAACAGCCAAATCATGTTCAACTATAATTGCAGTTTTTCCCTTAACAAACTCCCTGATCACCTTTGCAATATGCATCCTCTCTTTTACATCAAGGTATGCGCTTGGTTCGTCAAGCAAGTACACATTCACATCTCTCGACAATGCAGCTGCAAGTGCCACCTTCTGCAATTCTCCTCCACTAAGACTACCAATTTCCCTACTCCATATTCTCTCAAGTTCCAATGCTTTCTTCAATTTCTCCAATCTTTTTTTCTCTCCAACATTTTCAAGTAAATCTCCAACTTTACCAGAGACGTGTTCAGGTATTTTGTCGACATACTGTGGCTTCAAAACTACCTTCATGTTTCCACTATAAAGATTTGAAAAGTATACTTGCAACGGAGACCCTTTATAAAACTCTATAACCTTACTCCTTTCAGCTTCACTGAAGTGATCTCCTAAATTGGGAACTAAAATTCCCGAGAGAATGTTTAGACAAGTTGTTTTTCCCACTCCATTTCTTCCAATAATTCCTAAGATAGCCCCCTTAACTGGAATCGGTAGACCATATAGTCTAAACAAGTTAGGCCCATAACTATGCGAGCACTCTTTAAGTCCCTCCTCCGGAAGGTTTACTATCTTGATGGCCTCAAATGGACACTTTTTAACACAGATACCACATCCACTACACAAGTCTTCATTTATGACTACTCTATCAAGGCTTTCATCGTAGACTATAGTCTTATAACCTAATTTAACCTGTGGACAAAATCTTGTACAAACCATCCCACACTTTGATGGCTTACAGTATTCCGGGTCTATTATAGCAATGCGAGGCAATTTCTAAAAAATAAAGCCCTAACCTTAATAAATCATAGCCCAGCTTTACTTGATCTCCCTGACTTCACCCGTTATTCCATTTATTTCTATCATCTTTGTGCTTCCTTCAGGAGCCTTGAGCAAAGTAACATAGTAAACTGGAATATAATAGAAGTATTCTGCAATCATTACGTTCTCGTTGTTTATTTTTTCATATCTTTTAGGAAGTATGTTTTTAAGCTTACCTATAAGCTTTCTAATATGTTCCGGTATATGTGTAGCAGGCTTTTCATAGTCATCGTATTGTCTGATAACAGCGTCGGTAATTTCCATATAGTTCACGTTTGGTATTGCGTTCTTTTTAAGTTCTCTTCCATGGGCGTCGATAATCATATAATCACTACTACTTTTTACAACTCTCTCTAAAGCTTCAATCCTTACCTGATACATGTCTTTTTCTTCAGATACAGCTTCAACTTTTATAGGTCTGTCATTTATGACTACTTCCTGAACATTTCGATCGACGAACACATAATAGTAGGCTTTCCTGAAGTAATCTACCGTATATGTTCCACTAATCTTTATAAGCAACTTGTATTTTCGATCGATCTCCTTTGGAATTATTCTAACATCCTTACTCGAGAACAAAGAAAATCTTTTGCCAAAGATTTTATCCTTAACACTGTTAACTATGCTCAATACGCCTTGCTCACCTATATCCTCTCTACTTACGAAAAACTTTCTATCAACTATCTGGTATTTAATCTCCTCCTTCTCGGTATTCTCACTCATTTTCGATCGTCCAATTTAGAATTAGGTGAGGCTCACTTTATATGTGTGAGCTACACTACAATCTCTACTCCTATATCACTTGGAGTTATGAGAAGCTCCTCTCTCTTCTCTAGCCTCTCTATCATTCCATCTCTAAGCCATGCAATCCTGTCGCTTATATCGATCATTTTCAGGTCATGAGTTGCACATAGCACGGTAACTTGCTTCTCAATGCTAACTCTCTTCAACAGTCTCGTTATCTGTAATCCTGTTCTTAAGTCTAGGTTGCCTGTTGGCTCATCCGCCAATACTATTGCAGGTTCATTAGCAAGTGCTCTTGCAATAGCTACTCTCTGCTGTTGCCCACCACTAAGCTCGTCAGGTCTATGATGTAATCTATCACCTAGACCAACAAGCTCAAGAAGCTTCTTCGCTCTCTTAATACGTTCATCCTTTGGTATACCAGCGAATATCATAGGTAGTTCAACGTTATCTAGCGCCGTTAACGGCTCTATTAAGTTGAATGTCTGAAATATGTATCCTATCCTGTGGCATCTCATCCATGCAAGCTGACCTGGGGTTAACGTTGAAAGGTCAATTCCCTCTAGAACAACTTTTCCCTTTGTAGGCTTGTCTATAGCCCCTACCATGTTGAAGAATGTAGTCTTTCCGCTACCGCTTGGCCCCATTAGTGAAAAGTACTCTCCACGATATAGGTCTAAGTTGATTCCTCTCAATGCATGAACTTTCTCTCCCTTTAGAATATAGACTTTGTGAAGGTTTTTGACGCTGATAACGACCTCCTCGCTCAAGGATACGCCTCCTAACAATATTATCTAACACTTGTTTAACCTCAATATATAGAAATAATGATTTAATTATCACTTTAGGGTTTCTACCTACGTGGGTTCATGATTGCCCACGTAGATGTTCATCGGAATCTCCAAAGCAAACACACTAAACATAGATATAAGTTCTCCTAAATTGTTAACGTCTATGAAAAGTGAAACAGTTTCACTAGGCAAGACTGAGATATCTCATCTGAGAGTATGAACTTACGAGGTTATTTACTATGAGGATACTAAGCACCGAAAAACATTCTGAAAAGGAAATTATTAAGGCTGCTGCAGAAGAGATTAGAAAAGATAACGCTATTGTAATCCCTACGGATACCGTGTACGGTATCGCATGCGATCCGTTTTCAATAAGTGCCGTGAAAAAGGTTTGGGCAATTAAGCACGCTGTAAAGCCTATGCCAATACTGTGCTCGGGTATGGATGAAGTAGCCATGATACTTTCAAGAGTTAACTCGAAGATAGAATTGTTTATGAATCAGATATGGCCCGGACCTGTCACTGTAGTCTACCATGGTGGAAAGTTTGCTCCACTTTCCATAGCGTCTCCTCCACGTAAGATTGCTGTCAGAATACCTGATCATAAGCTTCTTCTGAGATTAATATCGGAAGTTGGTGGCTTCCTAGTAGGTACAAGCGCAAATATTCACGATACTCCTCCACCAAGAAACATACGAGAGGTTAACCCCATAATTCTGCAGAGTGTTTCCTTGGCCATAGATGCTGGAGCTTCAAGATGGGGAGCTTCATCCACGGTGATAGACTTAGCATGCTCTCCTCCAAGGATAATTAGAGAGGGCCCTCTAACGGAAAACGTTAAGGTATTGTTACACGATCTTTTCACGTAGTACAACCATATTCATTCTAGGTATAATGCAGTTTAGTAGCGCTTCTTCAACGTTTTCACTGCTCTTAAGACTCAATTTTAATTCTTCCTCATATACACCGTAAACTCTCATTATATGCGT
>DRAE01000093.1 GCA_011041895.1 Candidatus Bathyarchaeota archaeon | reverse complement strand
TGCTGCAGCCTCCTCAGGTTCCTTTAGGATCTTTGTCTTGGCGAAAAGTACCTTTACGACTGGAGAAATCTTATGCACTAGTTTCGAAAGCTCCTCTGAGTATCTGTCGAACGCTACATCTTTTATGACTTCAGCAAATGTCTTTTCAGCGCATTTCTTTTTGATAAATTCAACGATTATTTTTCTCGCAGCTCTCTCTTGGGATGTCTTCCTTCTTCCCCTTAGTATGCATATGATGATGAAGCGTAGTCTGTATCCATCCTTGGTTTCAGCTTCCGTCACAGCGAGAACTTTAGTATTTCTTCGCTCAATGAAGCTTTTAATGTAGTCTCTGGTTAGGAAGTGCATTTTAACCTTAGTGTATGCCGTGTTTCCTTTGATATCTATTATTTGAAACTTTAGCTTAACTGGTTGATGTGTGAAATCTTTTGTAAGTTCGTATAATGATATCTCAAGTGTTGCACCTAAAAGTGATTCAGGCTTTGTGGCTGGAACCTCATATAGGTCAACTGAGCCAAATATCTCTGGTGCTTTAACCATGTACCACTGTTTTAATCTCCATTTATCGGTTCTACTCAGTTTCTTCGACAACTTTCAACCCACCAACGTTTTCATATACCTTATATGCTGCCTTAAGGCAGGCAATTAGGTCGTCCACGGTATTTAACACTGAGCCTATACCCTTACGGCTTTTGATATTAAATTCTATAATGTTATCGTTTTTAATTTTTTCAGTTATCTCAAGAAGTGGCTCCCTTATATTGTCTATAGACACTGATTGAGAAAGTATCTTCGCTAGCTTTGGGCTACATTTTACCTTTAGGGTGGCGTAAATTATCTCTTTCATCATATAACTTGCTCACCTATATACTTGTCGAAGAGTTTAACGAATTTAGGTATCTTATCAGCGGGGATTTCTCCCCCAGCTGCGTTACTGTGCCCTCCTCCTCTACCACCACATTCTGCCGTGGCTTTTGACATTGCTTCTGCTAAGCTTATGTCATTTTCATACATTGGAGATATTCTAGATGAAATCTTCACAAGGGATTTATCATCTTCCTTGTATGTAAAACCTAGTACAACTGGTTTTGTAGTTATGGTTGGAGAGGATGACACTATAGATGCTAGAGTGCCGATCAGCTGTTCATCGATGAAATCTCTCCCATCTATTACGAAAAGATACTTGGTTTCATAGGCTATTGATGCAGGCTCCTTGGTTATTTTTCTGAGATACTCTGCTAGTTTCTTCCTATATTCAATAGCTATCTGATCAACTTTACGCATCAGCTTTTCGCTTCTATCCCCTAAGCATATGGAGATGCCGAGACTAGGCATCCCCAGCCTCCCACATATGTTTAGAACCGTTGAGAATTCTACTGCATTTCTAAGCGATGGAAAATCTCTTTCACGGGTAAGTATATATACTTTGCCAATGATGTTTTCAGCTTTCTTCATGTCGATTCCAATGCTGTTCATGTATCTTATCAGCGAGGAAACTAGTAGGCGTTTCTCCTCCTTAGTTAGGTCAGATAATGTTCTGAAGCTTCCATCCTCTTTTTCAAGCTTTATGCCCATGCTTCGCAGAAACTGTATGCAGGCGGTTTCATCGCCTATTAAGCCTGGTATTGGAATGTGAATTGAGTACTCGAGAGACTTAAATATTGGCCGGGTATCTGCACCATACAGTCTTATATCTATTTTCTCCTGGACAAGTCCCGTATCTATTGCATCCTTCAAAATTAATTCATGGTTCACCCCTACAAGGGATCCTTTTTCACCCTTGTCCTGTCTATCTCCAATTGCTCCAATTACTGCAAGCCATGCGAGGTCTTTATTTTTTCTATTAAGTTCTCTTGCAAAGAGATACGTAACTCCGGCTGCGCTAATTTCAAGTGCTCCATTTATTCCATGAAGATGAGGATTCACTTGAATGATTTTCCCTGAATTAAGCTTAGAATTTTTGTCAAGAGGTTCATGATGGTCCAAAATTAGAATTTTTCTATCTTTGAGCTTCTTAAGTAGTATGTCCACTTGGCCGCTTCCAAAATCCGATAATATGGTGAAAGAGCGGTCATCATTCTTTATGTCGTTAACCTCTCTTTCGGTCAGCTGCTTGAATATTCTAACTTTGAATTCTATATCCATTCTAAACATCGCTTTAGCAATTATACTAGCTGCTGTGAGCCCATCGCAGTCAATGTGAGAATATATGTTGCATCTTCCATCGACGTTTTCTTCGAAAAACTCTACTGCCTCTTTTACATTTTGGAGAAAAGATTTAATTTTCTCAGGTGAGGATATCATTAGGCAAACACGCTTATCCTCTCTTTGTAATCGAAGTTCTCGGGGAGAATTCCTTTTCTCTTATAGTACTTGACGAGTCTATGGATTTTTGCTTCAGTTAAGATTAGTCTCCTCTTAGCAACGTAGTCTTTCTTGTGCACTGCGAGATGTCTCTTTATTCTTTTAGCCTTCTCAATTAAAAAGTATAGGTCCTCGGGGAACTGCCAATAACCATGTGAGCGGAGGAACTTCACTAGCTTTTGTCCTAGGATAGGTTTGACAAGTGGTATGCCATATTGGTCTCTAAGTATGAGACCTATTTGTGATGGAGGAATATTTCTCTTTGCGAGCTTAAGGATTAACGCCTCAAGCTCACTCTTTGTCATTTTGACCCAGTATGGGGGTCTTGGATTTGGACCTAGGGCTGTAACTGGTCTAGTAGAGTGTGATTGTCCCTTCTCCTTTGCATGCATTCTACCCATAGTCTTCACCGTTTATAGTGCTTCTTATTTTGATTAAGAAAGAAAAAACCTTCTTAAAACTTTTTGCTCTATGTGAGAAAAGATTCTTCTCCTCGGGGGTCATTTCGGAGAAACATTTATCGGCTTTGAGAGGTTTGAATATTGGATCGTAGCCGAACATTCTTCCATGATGAATACTTTTTGCAATGGTGCCTTTACAGATTCCAGTAAAAGATTTTAGCCCCATGTTGGGCACATGGAGTACAACTACCGATTTAAATAGTGCCCCTCTGTTCACTTCACCTTTCATTAGCTTAAGTATGCCACTGTTTCCAATAGTTCTGTACACATAGGATGAATATGGGCCAGGGAATCCATTTAGTGCCTCAATAAATATACCATCATCTTCAACGACGAACGTTAGATTTCTATATCTTTTCATAAGCTGTCTAGCTTTGAAGAGAGCAATTTCTTCGAGGCTCTCAGATTGTATCTCGATAATGTTCTCTGATTTTCTAATCATATCTAGTCCAAAGTTTTGAGCTATCCTAGATGCTTCTTCGAATTTAAATTTACTAGATGTGAAAAACACTATCCTATTTTCGTCTTCTATTCTTTTCAATGTACCTACCTCTTAATTCTATGGTTGAAGCTCTTTCAAGCACGCTATCAGCTTTCGGATATGTACTCCGGTAACCTCTTATAAAGCTTTTAAATATTGTGTTGAATTTATCTGGATGCGAAGCTTTCAGGGCTCTCTTGAACAAATGTATCTCAGTAGCATACTCTTCGATATCATAGGTTATGTTCCCGAGTCCAAAATCTATTAGGTAAAGACCTTCATCGTCTTTTAACATAACGTTTGACGTAGTTAAGTCTCCATGCACAATTTTATTACCATGTAGAAGACCAATGAACTTTCCGAGTTGCTCACTTAGCTTCGAGAGCTTCTCATCGTGTATTTCATCTACTATCTCCCTTAAAAGTTCTCCGTCAATATGTTCCATTACGATGGTGTAATCACTTAGGTCGAGATAATATAGGATTGGAACAGGCACCCCAATTGACCTGGCTCTTACGAGTATAATTGCCTCTCTTCTAGTTCTAAGCAGCCTTATTCTCTTATCTAGTAGAGGGTTACGATACTTCTTCCTTACCCTTTTCTTTATCACAGCTTCCCGATCTATAAAATAGCCTTTATAGATTACCGCTTCGGCTCCCACTGATATTACTGACCCAAGGTGTATCAACTTCATCCAGCCTCCATCTAGGTTTTATGAACGTGTCTTCGATATCCATTTTAACTCCAGCCTTGTAAGCAAGTATGCCCGTCCACGCTATCATCGCCGCATTGTCAGCAGAATACTCTGAAGGAACAACTGCGATTTTCACATTATGTATGGACACCATGTCCCTCATCATTTCCTGCAGTCTCTTGTTTGCACATACCCCCCCTGTCAGTAAAACTTCCTTCTTTCTTAGCTGTGTAAGAGCTCTCTCAGTAACTTCGCATAACATTGAAAACGCTATCTCTTGAAGTGAGAAGCATATATCCTCAATAGAGTATTTACCTTCTCTAGCTATTTCTATGGCTCTTGTGAGAAGCCCTGAATATGAAACGTCATTTCCCTTAACTATGTATGGTAGTTCTTCTACCATGGTTCCACCATTTTTTGCTAATTCCTCTACTATTGAACCCATTTTGCATGCAGGAATTTTCCTTGAGAGGTCAAGTTCCCTGACAAAGACATCAAATAAGTTTCCCAGGGTTATATCAAGGGTTTCACCATATATTCTGTATCTTCCAGCGTTGTGAGCAACAATGCATGTATGGCCTCCAGATACGATGACCGTTAACGGATCATGCATACCTGTCAGAAGTTTTCCAATTTCTATGTGTGCAATTCCATGGTGAACTCCGATAATGGGAACATTTAGAGAAAGAGATAATGTTCTTGCAATTGTTGCACCGACTCTTAGACAAGGTCCCAATCCTGGACCCTGGGCAAAAGCTACAAGAGAAATTTCATCTGGTGAAATACTGGATTTCTTAATTGCATTCTCAACAACTTTGCTGGCATTCTCCACAAAAAAGTTTGCAGCTTCACGAGGATGGATTCCTTTTCCCTTCTCAGGGGTAAATCTTACACGCTCGTCAACCAGTATCTTACCATCGTCGGAAACTATACTACATGCAAATGTGTGAGCTGTTGACTCTATGCCAAGTGCGTAAAGCAAACTCATTTCTCCGCTTTTGCAACTTCAGATTTTGAAAGAAACTCCGTGTAACCACAGTAGCCGCATGACCTTCTGGGAACAGGAACTTTATGATCAGCCATGAATCTTCCACATCGTGGGCACTTCTTCTTTAATAGTACTATCTGCTTCTTCTCATAGTCGACATAGTAGAAGGTGTGAGCTCTTACAGGTTTCTTCTCCTTAGCCAGTTTGCTCACCCTCCTTCAGCTCCGGGAAGTTTCTTAAGATAATATGTTTAGCCTCATATTTATCAGCAGAATCTTTGCTATTATAAATGTGAACAAGACCATGCGATGCTCCTTTACCAGTTTCGCTCAGAATTTTTACGACGTATACTGTTCCCTCCGGCTTATTGTATAGGGCTTCAAAATATTTCCTAACCTCCTCTCTGGTCGGAGTTGGTTGGAGCTCATGATGTATGATAAACTTTACTTCAAGCCTATCAAAGAATTCGTTACGCTTCTCCTCTACGATTTCGTACCTTAACTTTTTCTCCTCTGTATGTTTTTCCTCTTTTTTCTCCTCGGTTTTCTCCACCGACATCTTACCTCACCCTGATAGCGTATTTCCCTGGTTTTTTAGCGTTTATCATTTTAGCAATCTTAGAGTCGAGCGAAAATATCAGTATTATTCCGGTCCAATCCTCTGAGAGATCCTTTGATCCACATGCTTCGCAGACGTTTGAGTATGTAATGTACCTACACTTTCTACATGCCCTCTCCTTTCTCATCTTTTTCCTCCTTCTTTAAACCTATATCCTCAAGTATCCAATCTATTTTTCCAAGATACGGTTGCCTCATGGTTAAAGCGATTCTCATTGGATGTACTCCTCTCTTTGGAATGCTTACACTGACCACTCTACATCTGACAACATCTCCTATAGCAAGAACTCTTCCAGTCTTCTGCCCGGTAAGTACTCCATGTTTATCGTCGTATGCAATATAGTCATTCAGTATCTGAGAAATGTGGACAAATCCTGTGAGGCCTCCTATATTTATGAAGACCCCGAAGTTGGTTATATCTACTACATCTCCTTCAATGACTTCCTGTAAATGAGGCTTGAATATCAAAGCCCTAAATATCACCTTATGCCTGGCAAAAGCTTCACCATATGGTAAAACTCCAACCGGATCTACGTCAGCGTCAAATACTCTAATGATTAAACCAGCATCTGGGATAATGGTTTGTTCATACTGCTTTCTTAACAGCTCGAGTACAACATCTTTAAGTGGTAAGTGAAGTTTATCAGGTGGCACGGCTATATTGTCCTCGATCTCAGCTATGTAGAACATTACAAACCCCCCAATTAGATGAGAGACTTGAGCTCGATTTCCAAGTGACTCATGCCCCTGATGTATATGGTTGGTATACCATATTGACGAAGTCTCTTTCTTAAATATTTATCGTTTGTTGCTACAATTGCATTAAGTTTTTGCGCATATTCTATGATAAGCTCATCCGTGGGCTTCTTTTCATCATGTGTTTCTATTATCTCGCATTTCTCTATCAACTTCCTTGCAACTTCCGTTAACTTCTTAAGCTTAGGAGAACGTTCACTAACTACTTTAAGTTCGCTAAATATCCTGTCCAGAACATATGGAGTATAATCTACGTCAAGCACCCGATCAAGCTCCTGGAAAAGATTCACTCCAAGCTCAATACAGTTAAGGAACATGTTTAAATCAATTATAATTATTCTCCTCGACATATACCGTACCCAATGAGTCTCCAGCTGCCTTCAATATTCCTACTTATCGCTATTCTCTGTCCTTCTTTAAAGCATATTGGGCGTTTGAGACGTACATGTAGTAAATCGCCCTTAATGTTTACGCATAGTCCTACGGTTGTAGCGGTTCCAACAGTTAGCATGAGAGGTTCTCCAACCTTTATTTTCTCAACTTTTATTGGAACCTTAACTCCCACAACTTGCTCGAAGAGATGGGTCTCTATCGTTAACTCGTTTACGACAGGTAAAGTATTTTCAGGATGCGTCAACACATTTCCTACAAGCCTATCCCCCTTTGTGAGAGATGGATCAATGCTTAGCTCGATTCCAACCAATCCTCCTGGAGTGGCTTCCTCAACATTCTGCCCCCCGGTTTGAATGCTTAAGACCTCGGCTTGAAGTTCCTTGAACTCTCCCTTGTAGAAGACACCTGGCCTTATGACTACGGTATCACCAACTTTAACTTTTCCCTGTAAAATACTCCCTCCAACTACTCCTCCCGCTAACTCTTCGAGGGGGGTTCCTGGTTTGTTAATGTCAAAGGATCTTGCAACATACATTTCAAAGGGGAGATTAGGGTCTCTTTCGGGGGTAGGTATGAACTTTTCAATTGCTTCCAAAATATAGTCTATATTTATCTTGAGTATAGCGGATGCAGGTATTATCGGGACTTTGCTTGGATCAAGGCCCCTGCTTTTTAGAAAGTTTATTATTTGCTTGTAGTTTCTGAGAGCTTCCTCTTTTGACACTAATTCAATCTTGTTCTGAACAACTACGATGTTCTCCACGCCGACTATCTGTAAGGCAAGCATATGCTCTCTTGTCTGAGGTTGAGGGCAATCTTCGTTGGCAGCAATCACCATTAATGCACCATCCATTAGAGCAGCTCCTGACAAGGTTGTAGCCATTAAAATTTCATGTCCTGGTGCATCCACAAATGATATGGTCCTTTGAGGCTCAGTCTCTGAGCCACAGTACTTGCATAGCTTCTTGGTAGTGTAGCACTGTGGTGGTGGGCAGTTGGGGCACTTATATATCGTCACATCAGCGTAGCCTAGCTTTATAGTGATTCCACGCTTTATTTCCTCACTGTGCTTGTCCGTCCATATCCCGGTTATAGCTTGAACCAATGTTGTCTTTCCCATATCAACGTGGCCTACGACACCTATATTAACCTCGGGCTGTCCAATGGGCTTTTTCAATTACTCTACACCCTTCTCCTTAGTTTTCTCTTCAGCTTTTTCCCTTGTCTTCTTCTTTCTCTTCGGCTTCTTTATGATTTTGACGTTTATCTGGACAATGTTCTCTGATATAACGTTTCCATGGACAGTTTTTCTCCTTCGCTCACCTTTCTTTCTTGGATGAAAACATGGTGGACCACTTAAGAGAACTCTTCGGCGACTTGGACCTTCCACTGCCGGATGCATAGGAAAACCATCTTTGTCGCTTCCACCTGTTATCTGTAGAATGTGGCCTGGAAGCTGTAGAAGGGTGCCGTCTATGGTTTCGCCTATCCGCTTTCCTATTAAGGCTTTGGCCTTTTCATCTTTTAGGATTACTGTCCAAGCTTTTCCCGTTTCAGGGTCTGAGACTACTATTTTGAATTCAGGCATATTCTCCTAGCTCCCTCAGCTTCTTTGATAGTATTATCCTTTTTATCTCCTTTAATGTTTCTAACTCATCTTCTGATAAGAAGTTTTTGAAGTTTAAAAGCTCGTATATGAGATGCTCAGGAATATATGTGTACAATACGCATGGAGGCTTTATGTTTCTTCCAATTACACCTCCTTTTATAGAGATGGCAACCTCCTGTCCTTTAACAGCATAGGGTATAGCTTGACCCTTGTCCTGGATCTGCATTATCATCCCAACCTTCCTTCCATTCTCAAGCATCAACTCTATTCGAGGTTTAATTCTTCCACCTAGTACCTCTACTCCAACTATAGCAGGTTTACTTCTTCTGAAGATGTAGCGGGGTAGAACCTTAACCTTTCCTGGGCTTGGAAGCTTCTTCAAGATCTCCTCAATGGTCTTCCTTCTCTGAAGCATCCTCCATTCCTCGTATGATTCAACAATCTTGTATATCAAGTTCCCAGTTAGAATTGGGACACCAAGCTTAGCTGCTTCTTCCCGTGCATCCTCTAGAACAGAGACATTAAAGCCTATCACTACACCGTATTCTGGATTGTCTTTTTTGACTATCGATGCTTGGATAACGTCTCTTTTAGAGATATCCCCTATGTCAGCCACTCTTACGGGGGCGCCTGTCTGTCTCTTAAAGTATGATGTGAGGGCCTCGAGGGAACCTAGCGTATCTGCCTTCAATACAACTCCTATTTTATCAGTCGAGAATCTTATCTGACCTATCTCTGAAAGTATTCTTCCCTTGTACTTTTCAACATCCTCATCCGAGTAGGCTATGAAGAATGGAGATCCTGCAAGGGCATTCTCCAGATTTGGAGCAACTACTCTAACTCCGCTTGCAGCTACAACTTCATCCTTTGTATCGAAGGGCTTCGCTGGATCTCTTATCTCGTCGAGCGGCTTAGGAGTTAGAAGAGCTCTTATCTTCGTGACTATCGCACCATCCTTGCTTCCTACAACTATTTTATCTCCTTTTCTTACGATCCCATTGACAAGTATGCCATCTATGACGGTTCCAAGCCCAATAACTTCTTTTACCTCGAGAACAACGCCTTCTCCGGGACCCTTCACAGACATTTCAAGTCGTTTTTTCATGTACTGTTGAAGTAAACCTAAAAGAACAAGAATAAGGTCTTGAAGACCCTCCCCCGTCCTTGCGCTAGTAGGGATTATGGCAACATTCTTGGTAAAATCAGATATTCTATCATATCTTTCAGATGAGAAACCAAGTTCTGCTAGTTGGCCAACAATTCTGTAAATGTAATCATCCAATATTCTCTCAGCTTCACTTCCCTGCCTTCTTAGATTGTCGATGAACGCCATGTCAGTAGATTCCCATCCTGGAACCTTGTCTAATTTATTTGCAGCCACTATGAAAGGAGTTTTCCTCTGCTTGAGTATGTTAATGCATTCATAAGTTTGCTCCTGTAAACCCTCCAATATGTCAACTACTAAAATTGCAATGTCAGCTATAGATCCTCCTCTTAATCTTAGATTGAAGAATGATTCATGCCCAGGAGTGTCTATGACTATTACTCCTGGAAGCTCTATCTTGATCTTAAACCTCTTGAGAAGAGGTTTACAAATGTCTATAAGAACTTGAAGTGGAATAAATGATACACCTATATGCTGGGTTATACCTCCAACCTCCCTTAGCTGAACCCGTGAATGCCTTATTCTATCAAGTATGGATGTTTTTCCAGCGTCTATATGTCCAAGCATACATACTATGGGCTGACGCAATGGCATTAAACGCACCTCGATAGTGTTAAATTGTTAATAAGGAATAAAGTTAGCTAAGATATTTAATATTCAAAGAATATCTTAGCTTCTCTCTCAGCATTCTCTATGGAGTCTGCTGCATGAATCGCATTATATATTATGCCATCTTTCAATCCAATTCCATACTTTCTCCTAATGGTTCCCTCTTTAGCTTTGCTGGGATCAGTTGCTCCAATAACCTCTCTTACCCTTTTGACTATATTTTTACCATATGCTTTCATTAACACAACTTTGTCACTAGTCACATACTTGAGTAGGGCCTCGTAGAAGTCCTTTCCCTTATGCATTTCATAGAGTTTCTCTGCTTCTTCAAGGCTCATCTTTTTGACTTTAATCCTTAAAATTTCGATGCCATTGTCGAGGAGATCCTGTAACACATCATGTGCAACTTTCCTAGAAACCGCATCCGGTTTAATGTATACAAATGTGAACTCTATTTCCTAATTCCTCCCTTAACGTACTTTTTCGTCCACTTGAGCTTTCTAGGGTCCCTCTTAAGCTTGAGCATATTTTTTCTGCACTTGCTCGAGCAGAAAAAGTAGATTGTGCCATCGTCTTTAACGTACATCATTCCAGTACCTGGCTTTAATGGTTTTCCACAGAATGAGCAGATTCTCTTCTGCAATTTACTTTCGTCTCCTATCCAGTCTTGGAGCCTCTATCTCTGGATTGACTAGAATAAGTATATCTCCAACACGTACAGGACCTTTAACGTTTCGAGTCACTACTCTACCTTTGAACCTTCCTTCCAGTATCCTAGCTCTAACTACAGTTATTTCTCCTGTAGCTCCAGCTCTTTCTATTACTTGAACTACTTCTGCTGCAGCCTCCTCTTCAGCGCTCATACTTTCTCACTCTTTCTGAGTTCTTTTATCCTGTTCACCAAATCCTCTAAAGCCTTAGCTCCTTCTCCCGGATCTATGATGCAGGCTGATGCAGCGCTTACATCTATACCAGCATATTCTCCCAGCTTTTCTTTGCTGTATACATAGACGAACGGGATCTTCTTTTCGTCGCAGAGCAGAGGCAGATGAGCAACTATCTCTGGTGGATCCGTGTTCTCAGCTATTAGCACGAGTTTGGCAAGTCCCCTCTCGACCGCTTTAGTGGTCTCATTGGTTCCCTTCTTAATGCTCCCCGTCTCTCGGGCTATCTTTAGCAGCTCGTAAGCCTGATCAGCTATTTCCTTAGGGGTCTCGAAGAGTACAAAGAATGGCTTTGATTTCTCGGGCATTTTGACATACACCTCATGTTCTAACTTTTGTTCTTCCATTAACATAGAAGGGTGCTATTTAAAAACTTTATGTTTCAGCGAATGGAAGCTTTAGCCCTCTGTACTCGACCCATTCCTTTAATGGCCCATATATCACAACCTTGTTTCTAGATCGTACATCCAGTAACTTCCTAGAGCCTGTTAGAAATAGAGTGAGTTTTATCTCCCTTATCAGAGACTCAATATATTCTCGTATGTATTTCATACCTTTCCAAGCCTGCTTTACGAATGGCCTAGCAATGCTTCCCATGATAGCTCCTATCGAGACTGCTTTAACAATGTCTATGCCATTCGTTATTCCACCTGCAGCTATTACTTTTGCATTTGCTGAGTATGCTTCAATTATGCTAGCCGCCGTTGGGATTCCCCAATCCCAGAATGCTCGGCAAAGG
This sequence comes from Candidatus Bathyarchaeota archaeon, assembly GCA_011041895.1. GTDB lineage: Archaea > Thermoproteota > DRAE01 > DRAE01 > DRAE01 > DRAE01. The sequence goes on along the minus strand of DRAE01000093.1, from coordinate 1,354 downwards.
GATTTAAGAGCTTCGTCTGTAGCCCTATAATACTCTACGGCAGCCCAGCTTGTTCCGCCGCTTCCATCTACGCTAATTGCATATACACCAGCGTCAATAAGCATTGAAGCAACTTCCCTTGAAATCCCGCATCCAGTTTCCTTGACTATAACTGGAACATCTATTGTGTCACATATCTTCGAGATTGCGGAGACAACATTTCTATAATAGGGCTTCCCGTCCCACTGCAAAGCTTCATGCAAGGGATTCAAGTGTATGAAAAGAGCATCTGCATCTATCATTTCAACTAGTTCACGAACCTCGCTTGGAGAAAGCTTTGTAGCTTCTACTGCCCCTATGTTGGATATCAGTATAGTCGATGGAGCAACCTTTCTGAGTCTCCTAAAGTTGTTCCTGGCAAGCTTACTCTCTAGAGCTATCCTTTGGCTACCAACTCCCATTGGGATGCCGTATTCTTCAGCTGCTTGAGCTAGCATCTTATTCACTATAAAAGTTTCCTTTGGGCCTCCAGTCATTGAATTTATCATTATGGGATACTTTATCCTGCGATTTAAGAAGTTGATTGAAGTGTCCACGTCTTCTAGGTTCATTTCCGGAAGTGAGCAATGAATTAAATGAACGTACTCCAGCCAAGTTGTTTTCTCTCTGAATTTGACATTTTTATAGAGGGTTATTTCCAAGTGCTCTATTTTCCTTACTTTTGTGGTGGTCAATTTCATCCCTCACATACAATTATAGTTCCCTTAAATACATCTCCTGCTAATGCATGAAACACATTACGTTTTCTTAGGCCATTGACAATTTTAACTTTTTCACATATTTTAAGAAGTTCTCTCACTTGACTAAGTTTATATAGCATACCTCCAGTAACGTCGTAGCCTTCAATAGGCTCCATGTATGATATGAGATTATCAAGCTCCCTTAGCGTTATTTTATGTAGCCACTTTCTCTTACCATCTATATTAACATATATTCCATCAACATCGACTATGAACAGCGTTTCCAGAGGCTTGAACGTTGAAGCTAGATGAACTATAATCTCGTCTCCGGAGAGAACGGATACACCTGTAGCAGAGTCTAAGATTAGATCGCCGTGCAGCAGAGGGATGAACCCTTTAGAAATTGTTTCCTTAACTATTTTAGCTCCGATAAATTTTGTCCCGTATTCTCTCATGAATAGAGCCGATGTTTGAAGGGGGAAAACGTGTAGTCCGGCCTTTATCAATATCTTGGATATTTTCATGCAGAGTTCTCTCATGGCATTGTTTGTAAGTGATGCCCCCTCTAAAGATTTTTCATCTGCTAAGCCCTTCTGTAAGTTGTATTCTTTGACTAATGGGTGGCCGAAGGAGCC
>DRAE01000036.1 GCA_011041895.1 Candidatus Bathyarchaeota archaeon | reverse complement strand
TGACAAGTGTGACGACTAAGACAATACTCTCATGACCTAGCTCCTTTGCATTCTCTATGACCTTCTTCTTGATTTTTAGAAGTGGAACCCCTCTTGTCTGCTTGTATATTTCATCTGATAATCCATCGAATTGAAGGTACATAGTGCTCATTCCAGCATCTAGTAAGGCTTCATAGAATTTGATATCCTTTGCAACTCTTATGCCGTTTGTATCTACTTCTATGTGCCTGAATCCAACTTCCTTTCCGATTTTAACGATTTCTGGGAGATCATCTCTCACAGTTGGCTCTCCACCGCTTAACTGTATGGCTGGACATGACACTGGCTTGTTGTTTCTCAGGTTCTCCATCATTTTACGTATCTGCTCAAGTGTTGGCTCATAGACGTATCCAGCTACATCTGCTCTTGCAAAGCATACTGGGCATCTCAGGTTGCATCTGTTAGTGACGTCGATTATTCCAAGCACTGTATGAGACTTGTGATTTGGACATAGACCGCAGTCAAGTGGACATCCTCTAATCGTTTTGGTTCTTGGATTTTCTATTCCATCTCCATCATGCCAGTATTTGTCAGCCCACTCATAGAGCTCTAAGTCAGCAAATGTATAGACTTCATCTATTACTCCATGCTCTGGGCATTCTCTCTTTATCCTGACAACGTTATTCTCGTCGGTGTAAACGATGGCATCAAGAACTTTGAGACAGTATGGGCAAACACTTTGGGTTTCCCTAAGAACCTTTTTAACTACCAACTTTGCTCCCTCTAAAGCATTGAATTTTCCTATTATCGTTAAGTATTCTGGAAATATATAATAGCAACTCTGTTAGGCAAAGTACACTCTTCTCCTGAAGATAGTTGAGAGAACAACTTTAACCTGTGACCTCTTCTTCTTTGAGAAGTGCCCATAAACGTATATATCGAATCCCTTAACCTCAACATCTACAAGCTTGAATGTTAGAAACCTTATAACCTCTTGAACAGATTCCTCATCTGCTTTTGGAAGCTTTGATGGACAATTGTTTGGACACTTTGTGCATATCTTAGATGTGAAGCATAGTGAGTAGCATGGAACTCCCGCGGAAAGAGCATTTGCACAGCATGCAGACTGAAGGTATATTAGACCCAGCTTCTCAGCTTTCTCTCTTATAAGCTTCTTCTCCTTGGAAGTTTCAATTGTGAACTGTTCACTAGCTTTCAATGGCTTATTTATGCGCTCAATTATAGACGTTACATCGATTCCAGCGTTCATTAGCCTATCGATTATCTTATTGGATACTCTCAAGCTTCCGACAACAATACTATATGCACCATGCTCATATGCCTTCTCCAGCAGATCATCTATCTCCTCCTCTATGATCCCTGGTATTATTGGCCTCAAAAATAGCGTAGGCTTGAATCCCCGCTCACTTAGTTTTTCAATGGTTTCAAATCTTTTCTCTGGTGGAGGCGTTCTTGGCTCTAGTTTATCATGGTACTTGAGTGTGACTATGGTTATTAGTGGGGAGATGCTTCTGTCTTTCATTTGCTCAGAAAGTTTAATGATGACCCCCTCGTTTAAATACATTTTAGTTGAAAATTGAATAGGGTTGCCAAGTTTCTCATTGATTAAACGTATAAGAGAAAGCGTGTTCTCGTATATTGCTGGATGGAATGGCTCGGAGATGCTTCCTATAGCTAGAAAGGTTCCCATTTTCCCGGGTATGAAATATGGGTTTAAGGCTATAGCATACACTGTTTCAAGACTTGATAGAGGGTATTTAATAGGTTGTTGAAATTTGAACCCCATATCTTCAATGTAGCAGTATGTGCAAGCGAACGGACAGTTCAGTGCCACATGAACTGTTAAGCCGCAGGGCCTTGGTCTTCTACGTGCATGCCCGTCTCTTAAGATTCTTCTAAAGTTTGAACCTGTAAATCTTCTAGCTTCCGCTATGAGCTTTTCTTTATTTGATAAAAAGGAGAGGATGCGTGAAGACTGCAAGTTTAAGCCTCTTTGACTGAAAGTTTTTTTATTCTCTTTTCAAGCCACTTGGGAATATGGAACATTGCTATGTAAGTGTACTCGTTTAGCTGCTTGGTTTCAATTTGGCTAAGTCTTTTCCTTATTTCTTCAAGGGTCAATTTGTGAGGGTCATGTTTGTTTGAGAAGTAATGGAAGCCCCATATTGAGCCGAATGATGGAATAGTTGCCGTGTATGGCCTCACTATTTTAAAGCATTGCTTAATGATTGCATACACTTTGGCAAAGTAGTCGGTGATAGGCCATGTTACCATGGCCTGCGTGCTTCCAGCTCCAGTTGTTATTTCTGATATTCTTTCAAAGAATTCCTTGACATATAGTGGAGCTGCAGCTGGTGAATCTGGATCTGGTAAGTCTACTATAGTTACGTCAAATTTTTCGTCCGTTTCATTTATGAATTTCTTCCCATCCATTATATGAACTGTCACTCTATCATCGTCAAATGCGCCCTTTGAGACCTCAGGAATGAACTTTTTACAGGTTTCAATTACTTTCTCGTCTATATCTACTAAGTGAACCTCCTTGACGCTCGGGTACTTTAGAGCCTCTCTTAGAGCGCCTCCATCTCCCCCTCCTATTATGAGAACCTTCCTTGGATTCTCACACGCAATCATGGGTCCATGAACCAACGGTTCATGATACATAAATTCATCCATCGTCGAAAGCTGAACTTCCCCATTTAGTTCAAGTATTCTCCCAAGTATGGGGCTTTCCATAATTTTTATCAGCTGGTATGGCGACGTCGTTGTATAGAGATCCTTGACATGAAATGCAACCCAGAATTCTTGAACGATTCTGCTAAGCTTTATATAATATTCTGTTCCTCGGTCAATATAGTCTTGCATCATCGTTCTCCCCTACCGTTTCACGTATTTAAAGCTATACTTATGCTGAGACTATTCTTTTTCGGGCATGTTAAAGAAAAAGAATATGGTATGGAGGAGGGAATCTCTTGTATGCGGAAATGTCAGGAATCCCCCTCCCATTTGATCCACTCTAGGCTTTCTGTGGGACTTGTGCCTCTCTTCATTCTGAGGATGCAAACTTGAGATGGATTCAGAAACTCCTTTATGACACCCAGCGCCTCTATCGGGTCTTTACGGCCGCATGTGAAGATATCTATTGCAGCATATCCATGCTCCGGCCATGTGTGAACCGATATATGGGACTCGGCTAGGAGTAGCACTACTGAGCAGCCTTCCCCCTTGGCTACAAACTTTGTGCTGACTTCGCCTAGTACCTGCATGTTGCATTTCCTAGCTATTTTCCTTAGTAGATTTGACATTTCCTCGACGTTTTTGAGCTGTTCTGGATTGCATCCCCATATTTCTAGTATCAGGTGCTTTCCTAGCTCCCTGCTCTCCACTATATAGCTGCTTGCTTGATGGATAAGTTCCCTTCTCATCTCTATCACCTTATACCCTTCTATAAGGTATCTTACTTTAAATAACCCCCCATCGTATAAAAAAGGTTGCAAGCGTGAACAGTTAGATAGTTTTATGGGGTGTAGCATATAATATAAGCCATGCACATGGAATCTGTCTATACGTGGGTGTCAAGGGTATTAAATCCCTATGCGTTTCCGTTTATATCGTTTATAGTAATTGAAGTCGTGCATGGAGGCAATTTAGCACTTTTAATTTTGGGTGTAATCATATCATCGTTTCTTCCAGCTATTATCCATTTAAGATGGATGAGAGAAGGGAGGACGAATGAGTATGTGTCTGAAATTAAATGCAGGATCAAGCTGTCAATAATAGTGTGTCTATCGGATCTAGTTTTTGGATTAGCGTTGCTAGCTGTTAGAGAGAGAATGTTTGCACTCGTGCTTTTATCATATTCAGCCACTACATTTCTGATATTTGTGTTCACAAGATTTATTGACAAGATGAGTGTGCATGTTTCAAGTAGTGTAACGGCTACCGCTATACTTTTTGCCTTGGCAGGCTACGTAGCTGGCTTAATTATGTTAGCAGTAACTTTTGTAGTGGCTGTGAGTAGATATTGTCTGCAAGCTCATACTATAGCTCAGCTTATTGAGGGATTTGTCCTCCCCATCCCTCTTGTTTATATTGTCAACCTGATCGTCTTGAGTGTTTAGATTTCTTGTCATCGGTATTTTGGAACTGCCCCGCTATCTCAGTTATGATTTCTTTGATACTTTGGGGAAGAGTCTCACCCTTTTCAACTATGATCTCTGCAAGCTTTTCCGGATTTTGCTGTATAATATTCCTTATGAGTCTGCCAAGCTCAGTCATTGACATGTAGTCTAGCTTGAATGGTGTCGAGAGTATGATGTCTATAATCTTATCAACTTCGCATTTTTCACGTGTAGCCATCTCGCTTAGAAGCATTAGAGCCGTTAATCTGCTCCATTTGCTTCTCGACTTTACCAGCGAGCGAGCTATTTCATAGAGGTCACTACCACTATAGATTTTAGCAAGAACATCTCTCGCAATTATTCTGCATACCCTGGCACTTTCAGCGAATGGTATAAATGCTGGAATGTTCTCAGCCACTATTTCTGGGGAGTCTTCCGCCAAATATGATAGCGTATATGCTGTGATTAGCTTGCCACTGTACCCCATTTTCATCCATATCTCTTTCAGCAGGGCCATGTCAATGGATTTTCTTGACAGTACTTGAGCTATTTCTCTAACTATTTCAAGAGAGAGTTTTTCAGCTGGTGTAAATTCTTTGATTAACTCCTCTGCTTCAGGGAAATTTCTTTCTAATAGCTTTTCCACTATATCCTTTACAAATTCCTCATGCATATTAATCCAGCGCTTTACCCTTAGTTTCTGGGCCTAATGAAACCACTATTGCCGCCATTATGAAGGCTATGCTTGCAGTAGATATCGCTGCCCCAAGTCCATAGGTAAGTGCAAGCACTCCCACAATGTAGGGTCCAAGCATTGCACCCGTTCTTCCAAAGTTGTATGCAAAGCCTTGAGCCGCTCCTCTAACTTTCGTTGGGAACAGCTCTGCTAGATATGCTGGGAAGCCGCTGAAGAATCCGTGACCAAAGAATCCAAGCACAGGCCCAAGTATGAAAAGTAAATTCTCTGGTGCGTACATTGCAAAGTATGGCACGAGTAAACTGTTCACTATGAAGAATAATATGAACGATGGTTTTCTGCCTATTTTGTCCGCCATGAAACCGTATAGTATGTGACCTGTTATCCCTCCTATTTCTACGGCTATTATGTAGATACTGGACTTTATTACTCCAAGTCCCCTCTCTTTTGAAAGATATGTTGGAAGCCATGAAAATACTGCCCAGTAAGCATACTGGCAGAGTATGACTAGTATTGTTGCAAATATAACCATCCTAAGCACTTCTGAGAGCTCCACTTTCTCCCTCTTAACTTTGCCCTCTAACCACAGCTTTGACTCTGGAACTGCTTTTCTAATATATGCTGTTAGGAGGGCTGGAAGTATCCCCATAAAGTAAGCGTACCTCCATGCACCATTCGTGAGATTTGGGCTTCCAAGATAGGATGCTAGGGCCCATGTAACTGCTGCAGCGCACATGTACCCAACAGGCCATCCGCTCTGCATTATTCCAGCAACTTTTCCACGGTGTTCTGGAGGCCATGTTTCAGCTAGTAGGACTGCTCCAGTAGCCCATTCTCCTCCAATTCCGAATCCCGTTAGAAATCTGAAGAGAGCGAGATGCCATGGCCCCTGTGATAACCCACATAGACCGGTGAATGCAGAGTACCATAGAATTGTTATCATTAGAACTCTTGTTCTACCAATTTTATCTGCTAAGAAGCCCCATGTAACTCCTCCAATTCCTGTTCCAAGCATGAAAATCGCAGTTATAGCTCCCATGACTGCTGTATCAAGGTTCCAGTCAGTCATGATTGGTTTAATGGTCATTGCATAGATCATTGCATCGAATGCATCAAGCATCCACCCAAGGAATGTGGCTATTAGAACATGCCAAAGCTCAGGAGTTATCTCTGCGTACCAAGGTCTACTCATTTTTCCCACCTTTTATAGTGACTTCGAGGAAGTTTGGAATTAAACCTCTTTTAACTGCTTCAGCATATAGTCTCCATATGCGCTTATCAGTTACATGACCTGTAAAAAAGCCTTTATCTTCGAGAATTTCAACTACTTTAAATGGGAGCTCCTCTGGACCTATGAATGGATATCTTGAAGCCACTATCTTGATTGCCTCTACTATATCACTGTTTCTTGGATATGGTTTCTTTCTCATTACTCTGGTGGCATTTTAATGAAGCCGTGTTTCATTAAGAACTGCGTCATTTCCCTTGCTCTCTTGATCATTTCAACTGCCTCCTCATATAGTTGCTGCCTTGTCTTCTTTACTCTCGCAATTCCCTGCTCGATGGCTTTCATTGCAACGGCCACTGCCTCTCTTGGGAAGACCTCCCATTCATCCATTCTTGGAATAATATAATCCTCGTGTATGCCATTGTCCTCGGCACATTTTGCAAGCTCCTGCGCTGCAGCGATGCACATTTCATCTGTTATCGTCTTGGCCCTTACATCGAGGGCTCCTCTAAAGATTCCTGGGAAGCCTAGTGAATTGTTTAACTGGTTTGGAAAGTCTGATCTTCCAGTTGCAACTATTCTTGCACCAGCTTCCTTCGCTTCCCATGGCCATATCTCTGGTATTGGATTGGCACATGTAAAGACTATTGCATCATCGTTCATGCTTGCGATCCACTCCTTCTTTATGACTCCTGGCCCTGGCCTTGAGAGTGCAATGCACACATCCGTTCCCTTAATGGCTTCAGCGTTTCCACCAGTTCTTCCCTCAGCATTTGTCTTGAGGCACATCTCCCACTTATAGGGGTCTTTATCCTTTACATCTGTTCTCCCTGGATGTAGGATCCCCTTGCTGTCTGTCATTATGATGTTTCCAGGCTTTACTCCAGCTTGTATGAGTACTCTAGCCGTGCACATGTTTGCTGCGCCGGCTCCAATCATTGAAACCGTGATCTCGTCCATTTTCTTTCCTACTACTTTAAGAGCATTTATGAGTCCAGCTAGTATGACTGCAGCTGTCCCCTGCTGATCATCGTGCCAAACTGGTATCTCAAGCTCCTTTCTAAGAGTCTCTAATATGTAAAAGCATTTTGGTTTTGCAATGTCCTCGAGATTTATTCCTCCAAATGTTGGCTCGAGCCACTTGCATGCTGTTATAAGCTCATCCGGATCCTTCGTGGCTAGGCATATTGGAAATGCATCGACTCCCCCAAGGTACTTGAAGAGTAAAGCTTTTCCCTCCATTACAGGCATTCCAGCCTTTGCGCCAATGTCTCCAAGACCTAGAACTCTCGTTCCATCGCTTACTACGGCAACTAGATTCCATTTGCTTGTGTACTCGTAGATAAGCTCCTCGTTTTCCTTGATTATCTTACACGGTTCAGCTACTCCAGGCGTATACCATATTGCAAAGTCAGTGTAGTCCCTAATTGCACATTTTGGAACAACCTCTATCTTGCCCCTGTAGAATGGATGATATTTGGCAGCCAGCTTCCCCCACTTATAGGCCTTTTTCAAGAGCTCCTCCTTCGTAATCTTCTTCACGCTCATTTCCGGTCACTTTAAAGGTACTTTGACATGATAAGATAATTGAACTTGACAAATATATTGTATCTGTCAAGCTTCCGTTTTCAGCTTACCTCTTAAAATGTCAATTATAAGCCATAGAGTCAATATTGCGGAAACTACATTCACAGCTATGCATGTTTCATATGTTGTAGCAGTAATACCCATGCAAACCACAGGCCATAGAAACGGAAGACCATAAAAATGCGTGAAAATGTCAAGTAAAAGATGCGACGCTGAGCCAGCGACTGAGGAAGCTACAACTATATCTAAGGATGAATCCTTGATCAAGATGAATACTTCAAGAATACTTCTCAAAAAGTTTACCCTGCTAACGATAATTACTGTGAGAGTTGTTAACAGGGTGCCAACACAGATTCCAAAGATTATGGAGTGCATAATCGAGTGTGTATAAGAGAAACCGGATAAGATGTAAACTATAGGGCATTCAATATCAATGACCATTGAACCAATTATAATGGCTAATAAGTTTGCTTTACCACGTGAGAGCTTGTAGAGTAAATATGCGAATCCAGTGTGTAATGGTGTGAACGGCATTATCCTTGTTAATCTGCCAGCGTTAATTTGCTTAACTACTTAGTTGCTCAATTAGTTTTCTCACGCTCTCCACTATTCTTTCACGGTCTTCCTTTGATAGCCTTCCTCTAAACTCTATAGTGTCAACAATGTTGAATCCAGCATTTGAAAGAGTTTCAGACATCTTTCTTCCAGCTACTCCTCCCCAGCCATATGATGACAATATCAATACATGTTTATTTGACCTAAGTTTATGGGATACAATATTCAGTAAATGTGAGATTGTTGGGAAGATTCCGGCTTCATATGTTGCAGATGCCAGTATAATGGCTTCAGCATCTATAAGTTCTCCGAGAACATCACTTAGCGGATCCTGCTCTCTATCAGTGAATTTAAATATTATTGGATTATAGCCTAGTCTTGAAAGCTCATCTACAGCGACCTTAACTGCCTCCTCACATGAGCCGTACATTGAACTGTAGATTACAATTACCTTGCCCTTTTCAGGTTCAGCCTTAGCCCACTTAACGTAATATTCAATTATCTTATTAGGATCTCTTCTCCAGAGGATTCCATGGAGTGGAGCAATTAACTCGATTCCAATTCCAAGTTTAGCTACTTTATCTATGGCCTTCAGTACATATGGCCTGTAATGGCCAATTATCGTTGCAAAGTACTTTCTTGCAAATGGAATATATTCTGAGACAAGCTGCTCATCGCTGTCATGTATAGCGTTGGGAGTAGAGAATCCTCCAAAGGCGTCCCCAGATAAGAGAATCTTATCCTCCGGAATGTATGTCATCATCGTCTCTGGCCAGTGTAGCCATGGAGTATGTATGAAAACTAGCTTTTTACCTCCAATTATCATCGAGTCTCCATCTTTAACTGGCTTGAACTTGAGCTTTATGTTGTAGAAGTTTTCCAGCATTGTTTTTGAAAGTGGGTTGCCTATAATTTCAGCTTTGAAGCCGTTTTCCTCAAGGAGTTTTGGTAGACTTCCACTGTGATCTGGCTCTGTGTGATGGATTACTATGTAATCTATGTCTCTTGCATCGACTATGTTCTTCAGAGTCTCTATGAATTGTTCAGAATACGCATGCTTCCATGCATCAAAGAGAATGTTTCCCCCGTCTGTTAGCATTAGGTATGCATTATACGTTATTCCTTCTGGGATGTACCATAGTGATTCAAAGAAGAGAGTTTCTTTATCATCTATTCTCATGAGGTAAAAATTCTCGGAGATTTCTTCGGTAAATATTCTGGAGGTACGCTTCAAGATTTGCTCACCGCTATACTCTTAGTAACTCTTGAATTTAAGGCTATTCCATTGGAAGCTTGACTTTCAGCCTTTTCTCCATTGCCTCTGCCACGCAGATTCCCACTATTATTCCAAAAGCTGCTTGGAAAGTATTTCCTGGAAGCTCTACAAGCGCAGGTCCATATCCATAGAGCACTGTTTCAACTAGTAGGTAGCCTAGCACCATTATTGCTCCAGCTGGCAGCGTTGCAAGTATTTTTGATCTAAGTTTCTTGTAGAGCAGCCCTGCAACAAGCCCTTCAAGCCCCTTTATGATTAACGTGTATGGTGCCCACCACCCATATCCTAGTACCATGTCTGCAAGTGCCGAGCCTACTCCTCCAGCTATCATGCCTACAATGGGACCGAACAGTAGGGCAGATATCATGACCATTGCATCTCCTACGTTTATGTAGCCTCTTGTTGGAGGTATTGGTACGCTAATCATACACGTGGCTACAGCAACCAGAGCTGTCATCACGGAAATCCTTGATGCAAAAACAGCGTATTTTTTCATTCTCCTGCACCTCTGTGATGTCTCATAATTATCTTGTTATCTAGCATTTAAAGGTATGCTAGGGCAGTAGTGGAAGTATCTCGTCTATGACGAAATTGAAGAAGCTTGTATACGGGATGTTATTAAAGACTGTTATTGAAGCATCTCTGGTTATGCCCATGACATATCCAAACCTCCTAGATTTGACTACCATGTACCATATACGACCTTTTTCAGCGTATAGTCTGAAGATGTCAGTGTCAGCAAGCATTGACCCATATAGGGATATCTTTTTGAGATTTGAGGGCCCTACTCCATCAAAGAAGATAACCTTGGTGTCTTCTCTGTTTGCCTCGTGAAAGTTCACGAGGGTTTCATGTGGAATCTCAATGCTGGAGATAATGTTCACGTCACCGAACAGTTTTCTAGCTATTATGGATGCTATAGCGTTTGCAGCATACTTTTTTCTGCATATTAGAAGGTATATTTGCCTCTCTTTGGGATATACTAGCATGGGAACCTTATATGTTAACGTAACTGTGCGCTCGCCATCCTTGAATGGAATAACTTTAACTCTGTCCTGTAGAAGGTTAAATTTTATCCCTTCTCTGAAGCTTCCAATGTCCGCTACACGGTATTCAAGTGTAAGAGGTTTTTCACCGAGTTCAATCTCCTTTTCAATTTCAAAGCTTGACAGTAGATTCCTTAGCTCTCGCATGCTCATGTAGAGGTTTAACTTGAACACCTTTCCAGCTACGACCATTTTAATCTCTAAAAATACTTTTGCATCTTCTAAAATATAGGTGAAACCCTACATGCCCTTCCTTTTCATTACGGCTTCGCTTATAGCCCATGCAATGCATGTCACAGCTTTCCTCAGATTTTCAAGGAGTTTACCTCCAAGTATGAGAGCATTTCCCTCTATTGGAAGCTTCTCTCCTCCAAATCTATAGGCTATTCTCGTCAGCGGCACCATTGTCAGATCTTTTTCCCCTCCTAAGAGAAGTAGAGCAAATGCTCCTCCAGAGCTTATGTTGCTTACACACTTTTTCTCAAGGTCTTTGTCTGGGGATCCTCTTGGAAGTGGGCTTCTTCTAACGTGTCCACCAGCAAATCTTCCAAGTAGACCATAGATTCGCAGGTCAAAGGCATACATGTGGCCATCAAATCCCTGGAATGGCATAACATTGACTTCTTCCTGCACTATTATGCTGGATTTTCTCTTCTCTGTTCTTTCAACCATTGGCTCCAGCCTGTCTTCAACCGATTTCCTGCTTCTTATGAAAGTGATTCCTTTTCCACCGCATCCATCAACTGGTTTCACAACTACTGACCCATGTGCATCCAGCATATCATATACTCTTGAAATAAGCTTGTTGGAGGAGCTTATGAAGTGTGTTTCTGGTAACTTGAATGTTCCCTCGTATTCTGGATGTTTCTTCAGGAAGTCCCTTACAACCTTGTATGTAATCCACTTATCCTTTGTAATTTCACCTACTTCACGTGGGTTGATCATTGGCTGACGCGTTCTATCGGGAAAATTCAATGTTCTTCTAATTATTAGGTCTGGTATAAGCGTATAGCCGTTTATACGTATTCTCAGGTAGCCGTCTTTTCCCATTCTAGCGTTTTTCTTGTTGACTATGTATGCTTCGATCCCATGGTTTTTAAATGCATTTCTTATTGATCTAATCTCCCATTCAATGAATTTTGAGCCATGTTTTGGATAAGTTATGGCCACTAGTGGCTTATCATCTTCGCTTCCAGTTTTGAACCGGTAGTATGTAATCGACATTTGCACAAATCTGTCGAGGAGTTTCATGTTCGGCATCAGCATTTTGAGAAGTCGCTTGTCTACTACGTATCTTCCAAGCTGTCTTGCAACGAATGAAACATATGCTATTCCAGCAGCTACTCCGTTTGCTTCAAGAAAATAGAGTTGGCCATCTCTACTTATGAGAAAGTCAAAACCTGCATATGGATAGTATTGAAAGTTTTCTATAGACGATGAATCATCCATCTCCATTATCAACTATACTGCATTCATCATCTATTTAAATCTTTGCTTCTTCCTGTAAGGTTACACGCGATGTTCCAGTTGCATCTTTATTGACAAAGTATACTGTAGTGGCAGCCTCCTCAAGCTCCCTGTTATGGGTTACAATTATCAACTGTGGAAGCATCCTCTCCACAGTCATAAATACATCCCTTATAATGTTTACGAGATCCCTTCTACGAGTTTCGTCTAGGAAAGTTGTTGGCTCGTCTAGGATCAGCATCTCTACTCGGTCTCCAGCAATGACCTTTGCAAGTGCAAATCTAAAGGCTAGAGCTATGGCAATTATCTCTCCACCACTTAAGTTTTTAACTGGGATAGCCTCTGAGTAGAATGAGCTGTACACCTTAATATCAAAGTTTTCATCGAAGCCAACGTTGCTTATGCCAAGTCCAAATTTCTCAAGATATCTGCTGGTTAACGTCGCTATGCTCTTCACGGCTTTCTCACGTATCACCTTTTGTAGACCATCTTTTCCATATAGAGAACGTAACCGCTCCAACAACTTAATGAACTTGTCTAGACGCCTAGCATATTTCTCCTTGGCCTCCAGCTTTTTTAATTTTTCTCTTAGATTCGAGATTTGTTGTTTGAGCTTTATGGCTTGCTCTCTAAGTGACTTTAATTCACCTTCATACTGTCCAACAAGCGCATGAAGTTTATCATGTTTTTCCCTTACGCTTTCATGTTCTTTGGGGTTATACTGAATTTTCTTCATGAAATCCCTTAGTCTTTGAATCTCTAACTTGAGCTTTTCTCGTTGCTCAACTAGGTTTTGAAGCTGTCCTTCAATAACTCTTAGTCTTTCAAAATCAGATTTAAGTTCCTCATATTCGCTTTTAAACATTGAGAGTTCATTTAGCTTAAGTCTAACTTCCTCCCCATGTTCAAAGTGTACTCCTAAATTTGATTCAATCTCTGCAATTTCATCTTCTAAAGTTCTCAGTTTAGCTTTTTTGAGCTCGATATTTAACCTTAAGTTATCAGGGGGGCCATGTTTTCCCTCTAAAGCCTCTAGTTCGGCACAAACTTTATTGTACTCTGTAACATATCTTTCCAATTCTCGGCGTTTTTTCCTTAAATTATCTAGCATCTGCTTCGATCTCAGATATTCCTTGGTCATCTCTTGGAGGAAAGTATACCTCTCAGCCATATCCTGAAGTTTTTCTCTCAATTTCCTAATTACATTTAACTTAGGATGTATCTCATTATAGTAGCTATTCCAGAGCTCTGTGAGAGAAGTTTTCTCTTTTTCATAGTATTCAAGATCCTTTTCAAGCTTCTGTATCAAGCTCTCAATTTTCATTTTCTCAAGCTTATGCTCTCTAACCTCCTCCATTAGGTCTCTTATGACTTTTATTCTGTGAGATTCTGTTAACAACTGTCCACAAAGAGGGCACTTAACTCTAACTTTCTTAAGTTCCTCTATCTTCTTTTTTCTATCGTCAATAACTGCAATGTGAGATGACAAATCCTCTCTTAAATTATTTATTTCACGTTTTTTCCCGTCGATTATTTCCTCGATTCTGGCTTTTGTATCGCCAATTAATCGCCCCATTTCATCGTGTTTTATCTCAACTTTGAGTTTTTCCTCTAGGAGCTTTTTGAATGCATTAACTTCCCTAAGATATTCATTAAGCTCCCTTCGAATAGTATTCTTCTCCTTTTCGAGATTCTGGAGTTCATGATAGTACTCTGCATAGCTTTCTAGTGTATGCTCTATTTTCTCGATGTTTTCCTCTACTGTTTGATATTCGTTGTAATATTTTTCGAGCTGGGCAAGTGTATCTTTGAGGAGAGTATATCGCTTATAATCATTTTCAAGGTCTAGAAGCTCGCTTTTCACAGCGTCTCTCTCATAGTACTTTGACGCCGCCTCCGCTAACTTATTGTGTAGTTTGACTTTATCCTCGATTTCTTTCATGCGCTTTCTAGCGTCTTCACATTTTACAAGCTCCTTTCTAAGAGTATCTAACTTGTTCTCTAATGCTGTTAGATCGCTTTCACACTTCTCTAGCTTAGCCTTAAAATGCTCGAACCTAATTTTCTGCTTTTCTAGGTTAGCCAGTTGCGTTTTCACTTCTGTAAGGCTAGTCTTTATTTTTGAGAGTTCTTCTAGGAGAGTTTGACGACGCTTTTCAACGTTTTTAAGTTCTTTCTTAACCTTTTTAAGCTCCTCTTTACGTTCCTCTTTTTGCTTAATCTCCCCCTTGATTCTTTCAAGCTCACGTTCAAAGTCGTTAATGATATCTCTCATGTTTTCATATGCCTTTTGTAGATCTTCAATTCCAAGTATTTTGGACATAAACTCCTTTCTTTTGGCTCGTGGCTCAAGTATTATCCTTTCAAGCTCTCCTTGCCTGACATAGATTACTTGTAGAAAAACCTTGTGATTTAGTCCTATAATGCTCTCGATTTCCTTAGTAACAGTAGTTGGCTCTCTTGCTATAAGTTTTCTTTTTCCATTTTCGAGGATTTCAAACAGATTTGCCGTTGTCTTTGACCCCAATAGGCTATGTGACCTTATTACATGGTATCTTTTTCCACCGCATCTAAAAGTTAATTCAACTTGGCAATAGCGCTTACCTTTCTTAATTAAGTTGGGTATTGTTTCCCTTGCCGATTTCCCATATAACGCATAATATATCGCATCTAAAATACTGCTTTTCCCAGCTCCATTTGGCCCTATGAAGGCTGTAACACCCATATTAAAATTTATCTCCGTTCTTTTATGCGACATAAAGTTCCTGATCACGATTCTTTCAAGTATCATTTCCATTCTCCTCTTTCGAGGAAGTGCTTAGCTTTCATTTTTGCGGCTTCGATATTGGCTTTTCCGCCTCTTGCAAGCAGAGTGTATAGTTCATATGCGAACTCAGCTAGCTTTGGATCGCTTAACCTCTCTCTCATTAGAGATTTAATGTCAAGAAGACTAACTTTAACTTCCTCTGTTTTGAGAATTCTTTTCACGTCTAAATCAACATACTCTATTCTATAGTGTAGTATCTTATCATTTAGAATTCCCATAATAGCCGACATCACATGCTCTCTATTCATTTTCCTTCCAGAGACTCTAAAATGGATTATGGGTTTACTTGAGTATCGCTCTGATATTTCCTTGCTTATTGTAAGCAATTGTTGTTCTAACTGGGTGTAAAGCACATCTCTTCTAAGCTGAGGTCTTATACTCTCTAGTTTCACTCTATGTATTTCAGGGGCGTCTCCAGAGATATCCACTAGATAGAATCCTTTTTTACCTTTTTCATAGTCTTCGATTTCCCTTTTATCGATAATCTCCGTTGATCCAGGATATGCTATGATGCTTCCATCACTTAACCTCTTTTTAGCTGGTTGATGAATGTGTCCCATTGCATAGTATAGGAAGCCCTTTGGAAGATTGCCCTCATGCAGCTCACATGCTCTTTCATAGCCAAGGAAGGGGTAAACCGCCTGATGCAACATTAGTATTTTGTCTTTATCTCCTGAAGTCTTAGCTTTTATAATGTCTAAAACCTTTAGCAGAGTATCCTTGTATACTAAGCTATACCTTCGTGCTCCGGCTATAGTTAGAGTCTTGCCATCGATCTCAACTCTATCAACTAAGGCATCGATGCCTACTCCAAGTGTTTTTACATATTCGTCGAAGAGACGATGCGGCAATAAAGCTCTTCGCTTTGGAAAATCATGGTCTCCAGGAATTGCATATATTTTGATGCCCTTTCTATGAAGGTTTCTTAGAAAGTTCTTGGTAACCTTCAGGGCAGCTAATGGAGGATGATATGAATGAAAAAAGTCTCCACAATGTAGAACCAGTTTAACATGCTCAGATAATATCTTTTCACGGATCTCATCCATGACTTTATATAAATCCCTCTCTCTTTCATACAGCCCATATTGCCTATAACCTAAATGAGTATC
>DRAE01000140.1 GCA_011041895.1 Candidatus Bathyarchaeota archaeon | reverse complement strand
GGAGTATATGGTCAAGGTGTACTGGAGAACTATGAAAATACATGATGAAACATATACCCTCTCAATGGATGAGCAATTAACGGAGATCAGCTGTCCTATACACAAGGTCTCAGTTAAGGTTACGGATTTCCTCGGAAGGGGAATATATAATGCCACTGTAAAAGTTAAGTTCTCAAATGGAACACTTCTACAAGTTTCATGGACATCCACCCATGGAACAGTTGATCTAGGCCTTCTACCGGAGGGAGAGTATATAATTGAAGTCGAGTATGGAAAATTCAAGGATTCAAAGGAGATAACAATTGACACTGCAAAAGTTATAGAGTTTAAGCTCCCACAAATACTATACATAAAACTATTTGGCATCTCAATTCAACTATCACTAGTCGATGTGATAATCATAGCAATAATACTTGTTGCTCTAATCATAGTAGCTGTGTTAGCTTCAAGGAGGCATTCTCAAGAGTAAAAGTACAAGCTTCGATCCACGATAAACTAGAGTTGCTCCAGGAGGTGGTCTCTCCCTAACATCTAAAACCATGTATACTCTGGAGTAGTTCTCAAAGTCCTCCACTTCGAGCTACCCTTACACTGTACTCCAAGGATATACTCAACCCAGTAATTCAATCCAAACCTTGCAATGATAACGCTCCCATTTTTTTCAATGTGATTTCTCATATCTAGAAGGTCATTATACATAGTTTCATCAATTACCGTCTTCATTCTAACGAAGCTGTTTAAAGTGGCTGGAATAAATGCTGCAAAAATTAGAATTGAAATAAGAAAAGCTTCTCTAACCCTGCTCTCCTTAAAGCATTTGATGAAAGATAGTGTAAAAGGTATGAATAGCATAAACTGAAATCTCCATCTCCAAGATGGTATCATAAACGGATATGAAAGATAAAATCCTAGTATTGTTGCAGACACAAAGAAAATATTTTCAAAGTTTCGTCTCCCATCGATGAACTCTCTAAGACAATAGTATAGGGATGCCCCAACAATTGCCAGAGTTAATAGGATGACGTATTCTATCTGCGGTCCCGGTGTTATCTGTTGGGAAGAAATTTGAAACGCTACTTCCTCAACATAGGAGTGCAATTTCCAATAGGATCCAAGATAATTTGGCTTGAAAAGTATAACGGAAAGCGTGGCTAGTGCTGGAATCAGTGCTATCACGATAAATGATTTCAGCAGTTTAGCCCTATCCCTACATAGTATAAATATAAAGAATAGTGAAATCGCTGAGAAAAGAACGATGATGCCAAAGCAGAGTATGTGCGTGAATTCACAAATGGTGATCGTTATCCCAAGAAATACAGCGTTTTTCAGAGTACGCTCCTTCATAAAATTATAGAGCATAAGAACCCCAATAACTAGGAAAAGTGTCCCAACAGAATTTTTGAATAGAGACGCTGTTGTAAGCGAGACATAGAATGGATGAAGCATGAATAACGTGGCCACTATAAATGCTTCAAATCTATTTTTTAGAATCTTTCGCGAGAGCACGTAAACTGGTATGAAAGATAATCCGTAAGCAATAGAAAGCCCAATCTTTACACCATTTATAATGGCGTCATTTAATGGCTGAAATGATGAAAGTAGCCACGTGAAAAAGGCGAAAATGAAAAATGCTATTGGAGGAGCATCATATTTAATGTCTGAGCTTCTCATTATGTTTTCAACTTGAATCGCATAATATCCTCCGTCAAGCCCCGGTAAAAGCCACACATCTAGTAAAGTTAGCAGTCTAATAGCTGTAAATATGAGAGGAATTATGATGATCTTTATCCAGTCACTTATTTGCCACGTTTTCGAATCCATTCTAGTAACACCGCCAACAATGGAACTATAATAGAGGCGAACCAGAACACTTCCACTATTGGAAAACTTGGGCCTGGAATAGGCCCTGGTTTCGGAGGTGCTCCAATAACAGGATTAATTATATGCATCATTCCCTGCATTATGGAAATAGTTCTGTTTGTAAATGAAATCACTATAGCAAACAGCCATGGATTAGGGTCTCCAACCATGGACAATTAAAATTAACTTAGTTACAAATTTAAGTGGCTACTCAAGAAGTATCAACGCTATCTCTGGCAAACATAGAAACCTAATATTTAAAGTGCTTGTTCCAAGCCCTCTATTCACGTACATGTATGTCCCATTAACCATATAAAGCCCGGAGCAATATTTCCTATATTCCCTAGGTAAAGGTATGAACAATGGCCCTAAAAATGGAATATTAACTTGGCCTCCATGGGTGTGCCCACAAAGAATAAGGTCAACTTCATGTCCACTACTCAGAACATCGCTAACTATTTGAGGTGAATGAGCAAGCAAAATGATGAGGCTACCGTTGCTCACATTTTCAGGCATTGCCATATCCAAGTCAGCATATCCAGTATATGGATCATCTACACCTACAATATACATGGTCGCATTACCTATGTTAATCACTTTATACTCATTTATAAGCAGTATAACGTTCACAGAGAGAAACTTCTGTTTAAATTCATCGTTATCTATACCGCTCCAATGATCCCAGTTTCCAAGCACACAATATACTTCACAAATTTCTGAAAGCTCTCTTAGGAATTTCAGGCAGCTTTCGAGATATTTAGCGTCTTCAATAAAGTCGCCTGTCACAGATATATAGTCTGGACGGAGGGATTCAATTATCGAGAGAATATTTTCTTCACGGTAGCCATAACTTCTAAGATGTAAATCACTTATATGAACAATTCTAAGTCCTTCAAAAGGCCTTTCAACGTCTATCCTAATATACGACACTGCTACACTATTAGGCTCAATCCAAATTGCATCCCCTACAACCGCTCCTATAAATGCTACTATTAACAATATGATGAACAATGGTTTTCTCATCAGTAACTATTAGGAATAATATCTTTTAATACTCGCTATTTTCGATCAGAGCTGGAGGTGAAACAATGTCAAAACAAGAACTGTATACAGAAAAAGCTCCAAAACCTATAGGCCCCTATTCTCAGGCTGTGAAAGTTGGCAACTTTATATTTGGTTCAGGTCAGATTCCAATAGATCCTGAGACGGGAAAAATCATTGGAGAAGATGTGAAGGAGCAGACTAGAAGGGTAATGGAAAATATTAAGGCAATCTTAGAGAGCAACGGCTGTACAATGGATAGCATAGTTAGTGTAACAGTTTTTCTAAAGGATCTCTCGCTGTTCGAGGAATTCAATGAAGTGTACGGGAAATACTTTAAGGAACCTTTTCCAGCTAGAAGCACGGTGGAAGTATCGAAACTTCCAAAGGATGCTCTGATCGAAATAAACTTCATAGCATGCTGTGATTAAAATGTCATTTCAAAAGTTTATAGAATACATATTCTATACAAGGAGGCGACTTGTTCAAAATTTGATTGATGGAAAGGCTTCAAGAATGGACCTCATCGTGAACTCTACAGTGCACACCCCAGTCATAGTCTCGTTTGGATCAGCTGGGCTAAATGGCTCAATCAAAGGAGTGGGCTTCATCCCAAAAAGACAATTTTTGACGGATACGCTTGAAAGCATCATGAGTGCATTGAAGAGGAATTTATCAGAAAAGGATAAACTCAGGCTCCTGTTAAGGGAACTCTATGATTTCAAGAAAGTAGACTTCCTAAAACTTTCTTCCATAGAGTTGGCTAAAAAACATACTTGGACGAATCTAAGGGAAAATCCCATTGCAACTCTAGTCTTCTATACTCCTCCATCAACATCCTATGAAATTAGAGCCAAAGTCACTATACACGAGAACGACATCTACTGGAAACTTGTAAACGCTATCCATGATCTTTTCCATGGATTCAGGGGAGAGGAGAAGTGGAGAGAGACTCCAGTTTACATATTTCATATCTCTGAAATCTATGACAATAGTGTAGATAAAATGGGTGAAAAGCTAGAGGTGCCAAAGTCATTTTCTGGATAGTTCCTCCAATGCCTTGAAGGCTTTAGCTGATGTAGTTATTACAGGTCCTCCTCCCATAAGCACTGTTACAGCTATAGCCTCCGCAATCTCTTCAGGATCTGCTCCCGCTTCCAAAGCCTTTTTGATATGTAACACAGTGCAGGGTTCACATCTTAAAGCTACAGAGACCCCTACCAGCACAAGCTCCTTCTCTCTTAAAGTTAGCTTCCCCTTTGTAAGAGCTGCCTCTAATAAATCCTTAAAAGCTTTTGCCACCTCCGGAGTGTGTCTGTTGAGACTTCTAAATGCATAGCTAACTTCCCTCAGAATTTCTCTAACATAGCTCATATTTCATCCCCCTACACGTGAATTCAATTGATTTTATAAAATCAACTATGGGTAATACAAATAGTTAAGGAGTTTATACACCATAGATAAACTTTTATAAACGCTATACTGCGAATAGTTGAATGGCAATGAAGATCGATGATAGAGTAGATGAGATTATCGATGAGTATAGTGAAAAACTGGAGCATGTTGCCAAAAGATCAACTAAAGTTGTTTCAGGGATTTTAACTGTGGTTCTCTTAGCGGTCACATTATTAGTTACCGACTGGTCCTTCAAGGTTTTCACCCAGCTTCAGCCATACATAGAGTATAAAACTTACATTTACGCTGGAGAAGTTCTCCTGATAGGTTCATTGGCCGTAGAGCAAATTTCACGTGGACTAGGTGAGATGGGTGAAGCCGTTGGAGGAGTAGGTGTAGGTGGAGCGTTCAGAGGAATAGCTAGAATAGTTGGATACGGTGTGGTTCTCTCAGTTCTTGCATCAGTGTTTAATGTTAGCCCAGCTGCAGCTTTAACTCTCGGAAGTTTTATGGGCCTTGTCGCCGGCTTTGCTGTGCAGAAGGTAATTGGAAACGCTGTTGCTGGAATATTCATAATATTTTCAAGGCCATTCTGTGTAGGGGACAAAGTTAAGCTTCTTGGAAAGTATGAGGGAACAGTGAAGGATATAACTGTCATGTATACAATCCTTGATACTGGTGATAGGCTCATATATATTCCAAGCAGCAAAATCGTTGGAGACGTCTTTGAAAAGACGCACTCTGAAGTTTGTAAGGGAAAACCTTCAAATTGAAGGTGAAAATCTTAAATTTGAAGAGAGAGTCCTAAAATATGACATGTATAGGGAATATAGCATTGATAAGAAAAGCCTAGAAATAATACGTCTCCTCTCTCTTGATGGAAGACTTAGTCTAACTAAACTGGGTGAGAAAGTTAACTTGAGGCATTCATCCGTTAGAGATAGATTAAATAAACTCATTAAATCAGGGCTTATCAGAGTGCAAGCTAACATCTCTCTTGAAAAGTTCAATTTTTGTGTTGCATTAATCGAAGCCGAAGTTCTTGACCTAAGAAGCATACGTGACCTAATAGAGAAACTCTGCAACTGCCCTAGAGTGGCATTCTACTTCATGGAGTGGAACTACTCCAGGTTCTATCTCCTAGTGAGAGCGAGGACGCCAGATGCTATAAAGGCTTTTGTTGAGAAGAATTTAACTAGGGAAAATGGTGTAAGTGTTAAGAAGATAACCTTTGGGAAAATACTGTCTCCAGAATTCTTACCGGTAAAGATTCATGAATCATCTAAATACACTCCTGAATGCGAGTCATGTGAAATGTCAGTTAAACTTGGAGTATGTGAAGGATGTAGAGGTGAATTGTAGTGAGAATCAAGGTGAATGGCGCCGAGAAAATTTACTTTGACTATAATGCTACAACACCTACTGATCCAAGGGTAGCTAAGGTAATGATGGAATACTTTACAGAGAACTTTGGGAATCCCTCATCGATACATTCAATTGGTAAAAGAGCTAGGGAAGCTGTTGAAAACGCTAGATTGGAGGTAATGAAGTTAATGCATGCAAGAGAAAGTGATGGGAAACTTATATTCACATCCGGTGCAACTGAGGCAAATAACATCATCTTAAAAGGGCTAGCCATGAAAGCATGGAAAGAGGAGAAAAATCACCTGATAATATCATCAATTGAACACTCATGCATAATGAACTCTGCTAAGTGGCTTGAAAAACAGGGATTCAAGGTAACCTACCTCAGAGTCGACAAGTATGGCATAGTTGACCTAGAGCAGCTTGAAAACTCTATTACAAAGAAGACGTTCCTAGTCTCCATAATGCATGCAAACAATGAAATTGGAACTATTGAACCCATCAGAGAGGCTTCTAAGATATGCCATGACAACAATGTGCTATTTCACACAGATGCAGCACAGTCATTTGGGAAGATAAAGGTTGATGTAAACGAGCTTGGAGTAGATTTCCTCACAGTCAGTGCCCATAAAATGTATGGGCCGAAAGGTATAGGCGCTTTGTGGATCAGAGAGGGAATATCCATTGAACCACTAATTCATGGCGGAGGACACGAGTATGGGATAAGATCTGGAACAGAGAATGTCCCTGGAATAATTGGATTCGGCTACGCCTGCAAGCTTAGAATGAAGGAAATGCATGAGGAGGAGAAGAGGCTTACATTGTTCAGAGATCATATAATAAAAACCGTGACGGAGACCATACCTGAAAGCTATTTAAACGGTCACCCGGTAAAGAGACTTCCAAACAATGTAAACATTAGATTCAACTTTATAGAGGGTGAAGCCCTAGTTCTATTGCTTGATGAAATGTATGGAATACAGGTTTCATCAGGGTCAGCATGTGCCTCACATAAGCCGGAGCCAAGCCACGTCCTAATGGCTATAGGTCTTAGGCCAGAGGAGGCTGTTGGAAGTATAAGGATAAGCATGGGCAAATGGACTACGGAAGAGGATGTTGAATATTTGCTTGAAGTTCTCCCAAAGGCGGTTAAGCGTTTAAGAGATATATCCCCGTTTAAAGGTAAGTGGGAGGTGTAGCATGAGCAATTCCCAATTCTACTCCAAAAAAGTTATGGAACACTTCCTAAAGCCTAGAAACTATGGCCGAATAGAGAATGCAGATGCTGTTGGAAAAGTTGGGGATCCAAGCTGCGGAGATGTCATGTGGCTATACCTTAAGATCAAAGAGAAAAATGGAAAATATGTAATAGAGGAGGCTAAATTTGAAACCTTTGGATGCGCTGCAGCTATAGCATCCTCAAGCGTGGCCACTGAAATAATAAAGGGTAAAACAATTGAGGAGGCACTGAAGGTATCTAACAAGGATATCTTAAAGGAACTTGGAGGTCTGCCTCTGGTCAAGGTACACTGCTCACTGCTCGCAGAGGATGCTATAAGAGAGGCCATATACAACTTCATGAGGAAAAAGGGATTGCAAATTCCAGAGGAGCTTGAGAAAAGACATGAAAAGATAAAGGCTAGACTGGATAAGACCCTTGAAATGCATAAAAAACTCGGATACGTAACAGGAGAAAACTAGAGCGCTCACTCTTAAATCTCAACTCCCATAGATTTAGATTTGAGAGATGATTGAAACATTTGATCTAACCAAGAAATTCGATGGGGTAACGGCAGTCAACGAGGTTTCATTCAAAGTCTTTAAGGGAGAGATCTTCGGCTACCTTGGACCCAACGGAGCTGGCAAAACAACTACGGTCAGGCTCCTATCTTGTGTACTAAGGCCCACCAGTGGAACTGCAACAGTCTGTGGATACGATATTCTAGAGGATGCTGATAAGATAAGGTCTATCATAGGGGTTTTAACGGAGTTTCCGACACTATATGAGCGACTAAGCGCCCTAGACAATTTACTATTCTTTGCAAAGCTTTATGGCATGAATGAAAACGAGGCAAGAAGGAGGATAAAGGAGCTTCTCGAATTCTTCGGCCTATGGGAGCGCAGAAGAGACAAGGTTGGGACCTTCTCCAAGGGAATGATGAAAAAGTTGGCGATAGCTAGAGCATTGCTCCATGATCCAGAAGTTCTCTTCCTAGATGAACCAACCTCTGGATTGGATCCCAAGTCCGCGAAAGAGATACGAGAGCTTATTCTCAAACTTTCAAAAGCCGAGAAGAGAACGATTTTCCTATGCACGCACAATCTATTTGAGGCAGAGATGCTCTGCAATAGAATAGCTGTGATAAACGAGGGCGTAATCGTTGGCATAGGGGAGAAAGGTGAGCTTGAGGAGAAGCTTTTCAAAAGCAAAGTTATCGAAGTCAAAGTCAGTGAACTCGATGAGAGATTACTTGAGAAGATCAGGGAAATTACAGGAGTGATCAATGTCAAAGTTAAGGGAAATATCATCGAAATAACAGTTAACAAGGATTTTAATCTTCACCACGAGATAGCTGAGAAGGTTGTTCTCGGGGGCTATAAGCTTAAAGCATTAACCGAGAAAAGGCACTCACTAGAGGATATTTACATGACCTTAATAGGTGAGTGAAGTGAGAAAGGCGTTAGCTATAATGAGAAAGGATTTAAAGGAGGTTTTCAGCAGTCGCCAGCTGATAATATCAATCGTAGTACCAGCTCTAGTGTTTGGAGTTATTCTCCCCATAGTTTTTGGTCTATCGTTTACTGCTGAAGATAATAGCACGGAGATAGGTATCCTGAATCAAACTATATATAGGTATGATGGAGTGGTGCTAAGAGACTCTTCAGAGGTAATTGCCTACTGGATGATGAACTATATGCTTCCAATACTTCTTATGGTGCTTCCATGTGGTATCACATGCGTGGTTGCAGCTGACAGCATCGCTGGAGAGAAGGAGAGGAAAACTTTGGAGGCTCTGCTTCTCATGCCAGTTTCAAACTTTGAGCTCTTCATTGGAAAAATGTTAGCTCCGTTTGTGATAGGGGTAGTTATAGCCTCTGTCTCGGCTATAGTATCAATGGCCATCTCAAGCTACTTCAGCATAAGCTTACTGGGTAAATCTTTTTTAAACATCAGCACATGGGCTATTACAATCCTACTCCTAATTCCAACAGTAGCGTTTATGGCAATTACTTTCTCAGTTATCGTTTCAGTTTACGCGAAAGGTGTCAGAGAAGCTCAGCAAATGTCAGGCGCAATAATAGTTCCCATAGTTATAATTCTAATAGCCTCCGCCACTAACATGGCAGTCTTTGCAGGCGTGAGTAGAATATTGCTTGCCCTACTCTTCCTGTTAACAGGGTTGATATTCTCATATGTAAGCTCAAAGCTCATGGACAGGGAAAAGTTGATTTTAAGAGTGTAGTCTCGTTACTTATACAATATATACCATGCTTGCAGAAAACGTAAAACCCAAGCTGCTGACGCTATCACTACTTATAGGCGTGCTAGCTTTTATTGTGGCCCCCGAAGATCACCCAGACGGGCTCTATACAGCTACTCTATTAGTGGAGAATACTCCTATTGTATCGTTTAACTATACGCTTTCACGGACTTCTCGTCTACTCGAAGAATGGCAGACGCTGAATGCCTCATTGGAAAACCTAACTGTAACAGTGAAGTATAAGAGCATGTACCTACATGCTCAAGGCTCCCTAGTGATATTCTACGTTGATATTTACTCTGAGCGTGAAATTGAGCTTGAAGACATTGTAATACTTGTGAAGTGCAATGACTTGGAGTTGAAATTGCATCCATCCGAGAGGGCTGGCAGTACACTTAAGTACGCTTATGTTCCACTTATAAACTCTAAGGCAATGTTTGCAGTTTTCGCGTTTATAGCGGCTGCATGGTTCACAGAGGCTCTACCATTGTCGGTTACTGCACTACTTGTACCGGTTGGACTCGGCCTTTTAAATGTGGTGGATACCCGTTCAGCGTTTCAACCATTCTTTGACCCTATCATAGCTTTGCTGTTTGGAGGTTTTTTACTTGCACTTGCTCTTTCAAAGCATGAAGTAGATAAGCTAATGGCATCTAAACTTTTAAGATTTGGCGTACGAAGCCAAGGTTCACTAGTGTTCTCCGTGATTTTAATTACCTCATTTATGTCCATGTGGATATCCAACACCGCTGCAACCCTGATAATGCTGCCGGTGATAGTTGGCCTCCTATCCAAGTTGAAAGGAGTTTCACGTAACTTGGAGAAGGCCTCTCTGCTAGCTATAGCCTATGGTGCAAATATAGGTGGAGTGATGACACTCATAGGCACAACGACTCCACCAATATCAGTTAAAGCTCTAGAGATGCTTACAGGTGAAACAATTACATTCACATATTGGATGCTATATGGTGTAACAGCGGCTCTTCCTGTAACACTTTTTGCATGGATTGTTTTAATCCTGTTCTTTAAAGTTGAAATTTCTAAGCCCGTTAAAATCGAGAATGCTGAAAGTCTACAGTTAACTAGAGATGGTAAGGCTACTCTTGCCATATTTTCCTTCATGGCATTCTTGTGGGTAACTGAAAGCTGGCATGAATTTATGATAGGGTTCAGAATACCATCTTCTATTACAGCTGTTCTTGGAGGAGTTTTGTTGCTTATATCCGGTTTATTAGATCTTGAAGATGTTAAGAGAGTTGACTGGAACACTCTGCTCCTAGTTGGAGGAGGTATTTCACTTGGCTCAGCAATGTATGCAACGGGAGTAGCTCATTGGATAGCATTTAAACTAGCGTTTATACCAAGATTTCACTGGATGTTTCTCATCTTTATAATAGGGCTCTTCACAGTTTTCATGACTACATTTCTAAGCAACACAGCTGCCTCAGCTATTCTAGCACCCGTTTTTATACCATTAGCTATCTCCATAGGTCTTGACCCAAAACTTCTAGTCATAGCAACATGTGGAATAATGTCTAGCCTAGACTTTATACTTCCTGTGGGAACCCCTCCAAATGCTATAGTCTATGGAACAGGTAAGATTCACATCCATGAAATGGTAAAAGTTGGCATCATTGCAAGCATGATTTCAATACTAAATGTTTCATTATTGGCTCCATTAATATGGAATCTGCTTGGAATAGTTTCTTTACCGTAATTGTCACTATCAAATCTTTAAATTGTATATATGCTACCTATTATCTGATAGCCATGAGAAATGCATTACCTACAATATTAATATTGATGCTGTTACTGGTAGTATGTCCTCCTCTAATAGGAAGTGTAAAGGCAGCTATCGTCAACGTTGTAGACAATGTGTATATCAGTGTAGGGGAGGATGGATCAGTTGAGGTCGATATATACGTTAATGGCATGTACCCTGACATAGACTTTGGCTTTGATCCAAGCACTCCCAACCTTGGAAGCCAAGGAGTTGCGATATTAGTTGTAAGTAAAACAGAGCCTGAAAGTAATCTGATAGTATCATATAACCTCTCACTGCCTGTTGACCAGCTTAAGTCGAGAGCCGATAATGTTGCCTTGGAGTTGGCTGAGGTGTTTGAAGGTTTACAGTTCACATACGTTGGCCATTATTCAACAGGTGTTTCACATTCTTTCACATACACTGTCTCTGGAGATCTTTCAGTTGCTTTCGGAAAGTTTATAACGTGCAAACCAAAGCAGTCATTTAAGAAAATAGTTACATCAGCCTTCCTAAAGAGGTGCAAGGACAGTGAAGTAATGTTTCATGTATCTGGAACAGGGGTGATTACATTGACTCTTCATGCAAAATTATATGGGTACTTCTCAGGATCTGGGCTTCATAGGCTAAACTTCCGCGAGTTCTTTGGATTCAATGGCATGATTCCACATGCTCCACATTGCATGATTACGATTACCCTTCCATTGTCAGCCTCCTTTACAAATGTTGAATGCGGCGATGCACAGTGTGAAATTGGTAGCTATGTAGCTCTAATTGAAATATCTGGTCCCATGCAAGTTCCAAACATTATTGCAGAGTTTACATACGAGTTCCCTGAAGCTGACACTATTGCCCCAGTTATATCTATATCATCTCCATCAAATGGAGCCACCGTAAATGGAGTTGTAACTATATCTGCCGAGGTAAGTGATGAAAGTGGCATTGCATGGGTTGCATTCTTTATAGATGATAATCTACTAACTAACTTGACATCTCCTCCATGGCAATGTTCATGGGATACGTCTACGGTCTCGGATGGAGCACATACCATAACTGTCGAGGCCTGCGACATCCACGGCAACAAGGATTCAACAACCATCCAAGTATATGTGAATAATGCGGGAGGTGAATCCTCACCGATACCAGACATACTCTCAGGGCTTCCCATCGACACTTGGACTATTATCGTCATAGGTTTGGTGATTATAGTTGTAGTAATTGCAGTTATCGCATTTGTTCTTGCCAAGAGGAAGTCTGCAAAAGTAGGGTATACACAGTATCCGCCACCTCCTCCCCCACCACCCCCATCTTCCTAAATGATTCAATTGCCAATGGCTCCGCTATTACACTAGTAGATGACAAAGTAAAGCTTTGAACATGAGTATATGAAACCCATGTAAGGATTATTTCATAGCAGCATGATTTCACCTCTATAATCAATCTTTTAAATTAATTAAAGTAGGTTACCTATTTCTCGATGGGGATGAGGAGCGCTCTACTATTAATGCTACCGTTGTTGATAGCATGGATTCCACTGCTTGGGAGTATGTATGCTGTAATTTCGGTTCAAGAGGGAGTAGAAATCACAATTGACGAAGATGGTGGGTTTTCAGTTCAGCTATGGGTTATTGGACTATATCCAGATGTAGACTTTGGAATTGATCCAGGTGACTCAAGTCTTAGCAATGGTGTAGCTCAGCTAATAGTGGGTAGTATTCGTGAAGAAGCAAACACCCTAGTGATAGCATATAATTCATCACTTCCACATGAACAGCTCAAGTCGATGGCCGATCAAGTGGCTCAAAGCTTTTCTGAGGCATTCAATGGAATGTATGTTGAGTCTGTAACTGATGGATTTGTTCCACCTACTCATATATTTTATTATACGGTTGCAGTGAACACATCTGTTGCCTTAGCCAAATTTGTTGAATGTGCACCAAAACAGTCTGTAAAGAAACTGTTGACTCCATCATTTATCAAGAAATGCTTTGAATTCTCATTCATGTTTTATGTAGATTACACGGGAGTGGTTACCGTACGCTTTGAGGGTCATGTTCTAGGATACTTTAAAGGCGTTGGAGAGCATAGACTTGACTTCAAGGAGTTATTTGGTTTTCACTGGTCGCTTCCACATGGGCCTCAAACTGGAATATGCATAGATGCACCGCCCGGGGCAACGATAACAAACGTAGAATGTGACCCTGCTTCTTACTATGTAAATGGGGGCATTGTGACGATAACCATTATAGGTCCACAGAATGTTCCAAACATAGTAGTACATTTCACATATACCTTTCCAGAGGACAATAACCCGCCGAATGTATTGATAACATCCCCCTCAGCAGGCTCAAATGTTAGTGGAAGCGTAACCATAACTGCAGACGTGGATGATGACAGTGGAATTCTATGGGTTGCATTCCTCGTAGATGACACCTTGATAGCAAACTTAACTTTTCCTCCATGGCAATGCATATGGGATACAATGGAATTCTCAGATGGCCTTCATACAATAACTGTTGAAGCATGTGATGCATATAGAAACATAAGCTCTGACTCAGTTCAAGTATACGTCAATAATGCTGGCGGTGGCGAAGAGGAGACTCCATCACCTGACATACTTTCAGAATTTCCTGTAAACCTCTGGATAGCATTGATAGTAAGCATCGTCATAGTAGTTGCATTAATAGCGGTAATCGCATTTGTACTAGTTAGAAGAATATCCGCTAAGGGAGAATATGCACTGTATCCGCCTCCTCCCCCATCGTCTCCATCTGGTCATTCTTCTAAATGATGGAGGTTATGTAGTTGAAGGCGTCCATTACAATATTGGTGGATAATAGAACTAAGCTTAATAATATTAGAACCGAATGGGGGCTTTCCATCCATATTAACACAGCCGACTTTAACATACTCTTTGACACTGGCCCCAGCTGGAAGTCACTTTACGAGAATGCTCAAAATTTAGGCATAGATCTATCGGAGATAGATTTCATAGTGATAAGCCATTGGCATAGGGACCATAGCGGAGCATTAAGTAATCTGATAAACTTCCTAGAATCCAAAGGTAAAGAATTTAAAGTGATAGTTCCCCCAACATCATTTAGTTATCCATGGATGATTGAGGCTCGCACTCCCTTCACTTTCTCTGATAACATTCTAACTACGGGGACGCTTCCAGAAATCATCCCTGAGCAGTCTCTTATACTTCGCTCAAGGCAAGGCCCTATGGTTCTTGTTGGATGTTCACATCCTGGACTCGATAGAATACTGGAGCGAGTGTGTAGCATTACAGGATCGAAAAACATATTTGCAGTTATTGGAGGATATCACATAGGGTTAGCTGAGGCTAGATTTGTCAAGGAGATCTTCGAGAAGTTTAATGTCTCCATGGTTGGGCCTTGTCACTGTACCTCGGATGATGCCATTGAATTCCTTAAAAAAGCATTTGGAAACCGCTTTATTGAAATATATACTGGAAAAAGGCTGGATATAGAGCTAGCCTAGAATACGTTCAACCCCCTCACACACCATTCGACAATACTCTTCCCACAGATACTCTCTGCATGCCAGCATATATTCAGTTCTGACATTGAAATCAAACTTCCTATGGGAGATATCTGCAATTTTCTCCTTGACTTTTTTAACGATCTCATGCCTAAGCGGTAGAAGTCCTTTACTGAGGTACTCCACATACCTGTGGTCAATCAGCGCTAAATTACATTTTTCCTCCATGTAAGTGATCAATTGACCAAGGTCATATACGATCCCCATTTTCTCTGTTATGCTTTCCTCCATTACTAGACGGTAAATTAAATCGACGAAGTATATCTCTGGAGGGTAAACATTAGCTGATGCCTTCCTCACAGGCTTAAGAACTTTGTCTAGAAGCGACTTGACGCTAACAGTTGACAGAAATCTCTTATTCACGTTAGAAAGTATTATTTCCACTTTTACAGGATTTATATGTGGCATTCCCTTGCAATATGCTTTCATTTCCAAGATGCTCTCAGCGAACTTTGAGTAGTCCACTCCCTCATCTTTAAGATATTTCGTTAAATCTAATCCAACATTATAGGATGAACATATTCTCTCTAAGATTATTTTCTCCCTTGTTGCTCTAGTGATCTTCAGCTTCCCTAGCTTAAGCCTATACTCTCCCAAGGAGATTTCATGAATATACCCTCTCCTATACGCCTCATCATTTAACTCTCCAATGTTAATTTTTTCTGAGAGAGAGCGGTCAAAGTAGAAGTCTATCCTCCAGTCAAATCTTGGAACTTTAGCGAAAACTCTATTGACAGCTACATTCTCTCCCAATATAGGTTTACAAGGTAAAATCTCAGATAGCATACACAATGTATCATAAAATGATATCTCATTCTCAACTATGCTTACTGAAAGATTTAGTTTCGACGCTAACCTTATTACATTGTCTCTTTTAAGCTCTCTTTGAAACCATGCTCTAACTTCTTTGAACAATCTCCCCCTTCCTATCTAAATGAAAATCCTTGAACATGGATATAGTTTAGCTTGAAAATTCATGTTAAATACGTCAAATATTTGTGTATTAGACCACTACTTTTGTAATGGTTAGGTTGAATTCAAAATGTGATAAAGAGTTCAAAGTTTCCTTCATAAATGT
The DNA here is from genome assembly GCA_011041895.1 of Candidatus Bathyarchaeota archaeon. Classification (GTDB taxonomy): domain Archaea; phylum Thermoproteota; class DRAE01; order DRAE01; family DRAE01; genus DRAE01. Next base: position 1,234 of record DRAE01000140.1, on the reverse strand, counting down.
ACTTAGAGGAAACGCTGGAGTTGTCATCATAGGCTTATCCATGTTTTTCCTTGGAAAAATGATTGTTGACCCAGTTTTCCCCCGTTTTGCAGAAGAGCTTGGAGCAACACCATTTATTATAGGAGTGCTTTACAGTATCGAAGCTATTGTATATACCCTTGCTCAAATTCCTGGGGGATACATTGCAGATAGGTGGGGTAGAAAAAATCTTATATGTTTAACGATGTTTATAGTGGCTCTAAGCTACGTGTTCTTTGCAGCTGCTGTTTCATGGTATATGCTTGCAATTGGAATAGCTTTACTCAATTTTGCAATGATGCATTCTCCGGCAATAAGGGCCCTTTTTGCAGATTCTGTCCCACAACAGTATAGAGGATTAGCGTTTACACTTTATAGACTTATCCCAGGCATAGTTTCAGTTCTTGCCCTTCCAATGGCATCGTTTCTCATATTGAGATATGGTTTTGTTCCAGGAGTGCGCTTAGGATACACCTTACTCATTCTCCTATCTTTAGTGTCAGCAATCTTCTTTACAGTATGCTTGAAGGAGACGCTTCCCTCATCTCAGAGTAGATTACGAAAAATACATCCCAAAGCTCTCGTGAAAGAGTATGTGCGATCATATCTGGCCACTAGTAGAAGCTTTAAGGGATTGTCATTGACTGTCCTGCTTATTAGTATCTCATATGCAATATGCCACGGTTTCTACATCTTGTATGGAATCCACGTTGTAGGCATTGAAGACTGGCAATGGCCAATAGTATACCTGTTAGCCTTTGTAGTTTACACGGTGTCATCTATACCCATTGGAAGAATGATAGATGTAATTGGAAGGAAGCCTCCCATGCTACTTTCAGCCATACTCTACATTCCCGGAATACTCATATTTATAAATGCTAAGTGTCTCGTGGAGTGCGCCATGGGATACACTTTTGTGCTTGTATCCTCATCCTTTTTCTGGCCATCTTACATGGCGATGGAAGCTGACTTAATCCCTTCACGTGAAAGAGGCAAGATAATGGCGTTAATGAACGTTTTAATGGAGCTACCATACATATTCTTTACACCTCTAGGAGGCTACCTCTTCACACTAAACCCAATAGATCCATTCATTACATCCATAATAATAGCCATAGCCGCATACCTTGTAGCGTTAACTCTCATAAGCGAAAGAAAAACTAAACCCCAATAAAACATGAAGCTCAGCAAACGACTAAGATAAACATTGAAATTG
>DRAE01000122.1 GCA_011041895.1 Candidatus Bathyarchaeota archaeon | reverse complement strand
GTGATTAAGGTCTTTTATATCGACTCTTCATCAGTTATAGAGTTTCCTAATTATAGTTTCATGAACATCATGAGTGAGGTTCCAGATGCAGCATTTAGGATATCTTGCTCTCTTATTCCAAATATTTTAAGTATCCTAGCAGCTGCTGGCACTATCTGCCTTTCTATGTAATAATCTATGTCGATGTCATCATATTTGGCAAATATGTAGGGAACAGCTCTTTCATACAGCTTTCCCGTTCCCTTCACTATGACATAGCCTACCTTATCTCCTAGAGTTAACCTGTATCCCTTTTCTATAAGCATTTTTGCAGCTGTTACATGTGGAGCTCTAGCCTTGTATTCTTCAAGATCCTTTGTAACAGTCTTCCAGATCACTAGATCCTCTAATGGAACCTCTTTCCTTCGAAGTGCTTGAATATACTTTACAGTGCAGTCTAGTGCTTTGGTTGGAGACTTTTCTCTGAGTAGTATCTTGATGACTTCATACTGTACCTTCTTAGCTAGCTGAGACCAATCGCCTCTAGCAACTTCCAACCCCACGATATCGATTCTACCATCCTTTAACAGGCCAGCATATCTCTTCTTAGCCTCCGTGAAAAGCACTCTCTCATATATCTTGTCGGGCTTCATCTCCATTCCAAGCTCTTCCTCAACTATTTTCAAGAGCTCTTTAACCTTCTCTGGATCATACTTGACAAATATAGAGTCCGTATCCCCGTAGATTATGGTTAAACCAAGCTTCTCAGCCATTTCAACAGTCTTACTGATAAATGATCTTCCCCATGCCGTTGTAGCCTCTGCAACCTCCTTCACATACCATCTGGCTCCAAGCCATCCAGCATATCCATAGTTTGCATTAGCAATGACTTTGACAGCTCTCTGTCTTGCATCTAATATCCTATACATTGGATCATCCGGTGATAGCTTGCTCAGCTTCTCCTTAATCTCTTTTCTAGCTTTAAGTAGACGCTCTAAAGTTTCCTTATAGAGTCCTGGAGGATGCTTTTTGAACTTGTATCCTACTTCAGGAGCAACATAGACATCCTCGTCCTCAGTTGTTAGTGTATCTGGTGAAATGTTATACTTCATCATTATATGGGGGTACATAGATGCAAAGTCTAGAACCGCAATATTTTCATGTATCCCAGGCTTAGGCTCTAGTACAAGGCCACCCTTGTATGGTTGATATGGGCGCTCCTCTCGCTTTGGAATCAACTCTCCCCTCTTATGAGCATTCTTCATTAGATGATATTCCACCCTAAAACCTACAGCAGCCGCACCTACCACGTCAAGTGGCATATAAACTAGCGCCGACAGCTGTATTGCGAAGTCTAGAATATTTCTGGCAATTTCCATAATCACCTTTGCACGGTTTCTACATATTTCATGCACCTTCTCGGGATTCTCTGTCCAGATAGCATATATCCTGTCGTCTCCAGCAAACGTCTCTGGAGGGGCTTCTATTCCCATGTAGGATGCAACATTCTCGAGGGTTTTGACCTTTATCTCATAGAGATCCTCGATGAAGTCGAAGAGGTCGATGTTTGCTCTCCCGGTTATAGAAAAGTGTCCGTATACACTTCTATGAGGTTCTCCTCCAATTCTATCTATCTTAAGCTTTAAACCGTGTCTCTGAGCTCGTTTTAGGAGATAATCCCACCATATCCTGTTACTTCCATAGCTCAAGATAATGTCTGGATCATACTCGTTCACATACTTTATGAAGTTTTCAATGAGCTCCTTATCTGAGCCATTGTATTTGAATGTTACGGTTTCACCCTTGTCATTTACAATGGATAAGGATATTATTGGATCCCTTTCAGGATTTGGAGACCCATACTGGCTTAGACATATCATTGAGAATACGATGTACTTTAGCTCGGGAATGTTCTCAAGCTCAATCCTCTTGAGAAGGGACTTCACCTTGTAAACTTTCTCAACTTTGAACTCTGGCCTGTTAACTTCCTCAACGGTTACAGTATGCCATGATGATGGCGTTAAATCTGTGTCAATTATATAGAGATCCGTGACTCTTAGATCATCTTCAAAAGTTTCATCTACAAGCCCGCTTTCAATAAGTTTCTCTACCGTCCTCTCCATGTCCTTTTCCGATCTACATTTGACCTCGAGAACAGCGATATTTTTCCCGAACAATTTTCTTCTTACCTTTTTAACCTCGATGACAGGTTTCAATGGACCAGCCGAGGTACTTAGTCTGTTAAATAGAATGTCAAGGGCTTCAGGTGATTTTGCCTTTACATAGAAGAATGGTTTAAAGTTTTCCTCTAGAAGCAGAACTCTCCTGTTTTTGTCGTCGATGCCCCAGAGCCTTATTTCGTCTCCTCTTTCACTTTCCTGATAGTTTATATCGATAAGCCAGAACTTTATAATCTCAGTCAATTTGCCTCAAAATAAACTTAGTTTAAGGAGTGAAAAAGATTTTATCTTGTTTCTTTGCCGGAGAGCCTTCTTCCAAGCATGAAGAAGATGGCAAAAACCACTATTATCACTATAAGAACGTAGATCCACTCTATGCCAGATTCACCGCCTACCCCTGCATAGCATACAATGTCATCTTCTCCACCGTATGCATTTAGAAAGTACACTCTTATCTTGGATACAGTATATGTTGGAATAGCAGTGTTGTCTATGACTAAGTTTAGCTGACGGTGAAGCGTGAACTCTGTTGCATTTAGGCTTTCAATACGCTCCCAATCACTTAATGGCTCCGATAGGAATGAAAAGTTGAATATCGTGAAACGTTTAAAGTCGAGCTTCACACCATTTATGGAGGTTGTAAACGATAAGCAGAAGCTTCTCCACCTGACATCTATCATTATCGTGCCATTGTAGAAGTCCTTTAGTATCTTTGATGGATCTATTTCAAACATTAGTGTAAGCATGAACCTTTTAGATTCCCTATCTAACTCGACCATTGAGAATAGAGCATTCTTCACAATGTAGTTAGACGAGATTTGTTTTAGCGTAGAGTTCATCTTCTCATATATAACCTCGTTAAGTTTAGAGCTTGAAGTATTGTATACCATCGTAAGATTTCTTATAAAGTCCATTGCATCAGGCGACCAGTTAAAACTAATCACCATTACTGCTCTAAATGTGGCCTCTTCCCTTGAGATTGTGATGTCTATAGTGTACGATGACTCATCTATAGACTGAGCATTTGAAACTGGTATAAAGAGTGTAGAGAAAATAATAGTTATTAAAAGGAAACTAATTGGCCTTAACATTTCCAAGTATAAACCCTAGTTGAACAAGCCTATCCATTACCTCGACTATTTTTCTCTCGATTTTTCTCCTCTTCTCCTCATACTCTTCTTTGCTAATTTCTCCTTTCTCATACTTGCCTTTCAGGGATAGGAGCTCATCAACTAATCTGTCTTTTTCCCTTGTGAGTTCCTCTATGGTTGATTTTATAGCTGATGGATCCGCTATCCCCATTATCTTACTTCCTTATAGTCACCCTATCTCCTTCAATTGTGACAGTTACGGTATCTCCAACGCTCGGCTTTGGATCCAATGTTTCCCATTCGACAGCTGAAAGCCATACCACTACTCTAGGCTTCATCTGCAAGTGAGGCTTAGGCACTGGGCCCATTATCTGAACCTTTATCTCCTGTGGGAACATGCCCCCTCCTTCTTGGCCTACGGGCTTTATCACTTGAGTCAATGGACGCTCTACTTTTTCTCCAATGTCTATTTTCACACCATCTTCACCATCTGGGAATGTTACTGTTGTTATGCTGAGAACGTATGCTTTAAAAGCTACTTTCCCCATGCGCATTCACCTTTATGCAGCTGCTTTGAAGACTTTTACTCTGCTGGACCATATAACTGTCTCGAGAACTTTCTTGTCAACCAATTCCTTGAGGAATCTCAAAGCTGCGCTCACTTTTATATCATATTTCAATGCAATCATCTGTGGAGTTACGAACTTACTCTTCTTTACATCATTCAGTATTTGCTTTTCAATGTCCTTTGGAATGTAATCTAATCTAACTTTTTTCTCTTCCCCTTTTTCTCTGATTTTCTTCAACGCCTCTCTCTGAAGCATTTTAAGCTGTCTTTTTTCAGCCGCTGACAAAGTTGGCTTTTTTCCTCCTCCCATGTTTCACACCTAATTCAATAATAGCTTTGGATGAATAAAAACGTGTGGAAATTTAAATTGTAAGTGCTTTTTCGATTTCAGCTTTCAAGTCCTCTGGGCTCTCATATAATTTGTCCTCTATCTTTGAGACTATACTAGCTACTTGAATGCGTGTATCAGGTTTAATGAAGATCTTCATTCTACCAGCCTTCTCAAGTATATCGGATTTACGCGTTGGAAAGTCTACCCTACGCTTTATAGCTTCGATGATAGCCTCTGCACCCCATAGTACCTTCATAAATTCCCCTTCTGAGATGTACTTTGAGAATCTAATGGCGTCTTCAAGCATGTTTATGTTATTGAACATTACATAAACTTTGTTGACTCTCTCTGTCATATGCTCGCATTTTTCATATAAAGTCTTCAAGTCATCGTCCGAGTACTTGTAAACGTACATTCTTTTCCCTGGAGGGCAGCCATGCAACCTAAAATATGCTATTTCACTAACATATGATGGAAGCTCCTTGAATGGATCTGTTACATGCAATAGACTTAGCTCCCTACAGATATCATATACGATGTCCCTTGTCCAACTTGCTCCTCTAGGCTCCCAGCATAGAATTAAGTTTCCTCTATCAATTTCCGTGAAGAAGGTCTTTAAATTTTTTATGTTTTCATTGGTTGCCTTGAAAGCTGCAGGTGTTTGAAAAATGCAGACTTTAGCTTTCAAGATTTTACATATTTCCAGCATGGTATTCCATGCTTCCATTACCTCCTTGGTTGGCTTAAACATTCCATAGTTTGCTCGTTGATCCACTGGAATTCTACAGCGTCGCCATGTGGGGCTGCTTGGGGGATGAGTTATCCCTTGAAATGCCTTAACTGTGAATTCAAAATGTGAGGGTACTCTTTCCCTCCAGTTCTCAACAGTAGATCTCCTTGGAATATCGTAAAACGTTGACTGAAGCTCGACTACATTAAATAGTTCAGCGTACTTTTTCATGCTAGTTGGAAAACCGCAGCAACCTACGATTATTGTTTCTCTGTTCATCAAAGAATTATCTATGCTAACTCATGTTTCAATGTTATTTCGATTGTTGAAACCCTTCTCTTACCGCCGCCTTCCTGCTCTATAAATTCACTATCTATTTTAATATCCTCTATTTTCACTGTGTTCAGCATTCTCTCTATGACCATCCTTGCAACATCTACGGCCTTGCCAATCATGTTTCCTCTAGCTTTTAGAATTACGGTGTCTACTCCACTATTGAAGTTTATCATTGCTGCAAGCACATAGTTTAACAAGGGCTTTTTTCCAATGTATATACTAGATGGCTGTGCGCTTATTTTGCATCCCCCCGTACTCCTAAGCTTATTCAACTACGCTGCTCATATATCTTTTAGCAGCTTCCACACAGGTTACAGAGTAGTCATATAGCACATCAAATGCGAAAGCTGCTTTCCAAACGTCATCCACTACAACTACTTTACGATGGTATTCTGGTGGAAGCACGGACATTAGTTTGCGAAGGTCACCATATCCGCCAGTATATATTACACATGGCTTCTTAAATGAGACCATCTCTATTATCTTCTTAACATCCTCAGGCGTTGTCAGACATGACCTGAACATTGTTATGAGTAAGATGCCGTCTATGTGCTCTTCCTTCATTACTTCCTTTAAAACCATTATGTAGCGGTTGTAGTCAGCATCTGCTATCAAATCTATAGGGTTCACGGGCTCTATGAGTGGAAAGACTTTCTTTATTCTCTTATACACTTCATCTGATAGAGGAGGTGTTGAAAAACCGTATAGGAAGCATGCATCCGCTGCAAGTATCGCGGGGCCTCCAACGTTGGACACTATGGCTATACTCCTACCCTTCATGGACTTACTTTTTAAGCCTAGCGCCTTCAATGCTGTAATGAACTCGTCTATAGCCTCAACAACTATTGCTCCAGCTTGTCTCACAGCTACGGTAAATATTCTATGTGAGCCAGCTATAGATGCCGTATGCAATAGAGCCCTCTCCGCCGATGCTTCAGCTACGCCTCCCTTTAAAATGACTATGGGTTTATCTGGAACTATTTCAGCTATCGCTGAGAGAAATGCTCTTCCATCTTTTACACCTTCAAGATAAATTCCAATTGTCTTTGTTTGATCCCTTTTTCCAAGATATTTAAGAACTTCGATTACATCGATGTCAAGGGAATCCCCTATCCATATCGACAGATCTAATCCAAGGCCTTCCTCTATAAGAGAGTCAAGCAAAGATGCACCTACTCCACCACTCTGGCATACAATCGATATTGAACCAACTTCAGGTATGAAATCTGGTTCAAATGATGTATTTAACCTTATACTGCTTGAGATGACCCCCATTATACTGTTTGGCCCTAAAATGCGGAAATTATATTTCTTTGAGAGCTCGATAAGCTTTGCTTTATCCTCATCCGAAAAACCTCCAGGAATTATTATAGCGAAGTGAATTTTCTCACCTATTTGACGTAGACTTGATATAGTCTCTTTCGGTGGCAAAACTATTACTGCAACATCATATTCCTTCTCCAAGTTAACTTTAACATTACCGTCCTTGATATCGATTACCTTTACCGTTCCTTTGAACTCCTTCAAGTTCTCGCGTATGGCATTAAATATTGTAGGGGAGATCATGTTTTGATTGATTTTGATGGTTGATGACCCTATTAAGACTATGCTTTTAGGGGAGAAAAGCTTGTCTAAATCAGGGACACGAGACATTGTAGACCACCACCCATTTTCAATATTTCGCTTCCTGAAAGAGTATACAGTTTGAAACCTAACTTGCTCAATATTCTGTTAGCTATAAAGTTTTCCTTAAACGATATAATTATATTCTCATGTAAGCTTAATATATTCGCTGAACATCTTTCATCATCTGGGAGAAATATTATTTTGAAGTCAATAGCTCTAAGCCAAGCCTCTAAGCTGGTTCCTTTAAAGTTTATATTAGCAATCATGCATTCTTCAGTTGCGCATAGAAAGTTATCTAAATGGGCATACGAAACTTTACATGGTATAAAAACTGCTATATTCAGTTTATGCACTATACGGTCGATACCAAGGTTATTTGTTTCCTTACTCAGTCCAATAGCCACTGATGAACTGTTTATGGGAATTAGATCCCCGCAATTTAGAGTGGCTCCTGGAGTTTTTGATATATCGAGGAGAGGTTTGATACCAAAATCCCTACAGAATGTCTTTATTAGTGAAACTGGATAATCTCTTGAAGGAGGATTACCTATTATGTAAAAGTTGCCAATTTTCTTAAACACGTCTCCAATGAACGCTCCTTTCCTTGGAATAGCCCTGGATGTTGTGGGGATATTCACCACATCTAAGCTGTTCTCGGTTAAAGTTTCTATTAGAGCCTTATATTGCTCGATCAGACGTTTATAGTCTATTGACAGACTTAGCTTTCTCGCTACTAGAGAGATCTCATCCTTTGAAGGAATATGTAGTAATGCCCACCTTTTTCTCTTTTTCATGGTCATGCATTTATAGTGTTTATTTATAAAGTTTATAAATGCGTGAACTCTGTATGGATGTAGTTAACATCGACTTTATATCTTCGTTAATGCATTTAGTTATTCGAAACTAGAGCGTAGCAACGGAGTTTATATATGTAAGCTTGGGGTTGAAAGAATGCCGAACTTAGAGGAAATAACTAGGAAAACTATAAAGTTATTGAAGACCTCTGGTGAAGCTTTAACCGCTGAAGAGATAGCTAGCAAGCTAAATGTTAAGAAGAGAAGAGTATACGATGTTCTCGCTGTATTAAGTGCAACTAACCTTATACAGATTAGGAAGAGGGGGAGAAAACAAGTTGCCAGATGGGTTGGCTTAGAAGAAACCTCAAAAGGTTTAACTGTAGAGGGGAGGGGTGTACGAATAAAAGCTGAAATCATCGGTAAGGTAGTAACTTATCCTAACGAGGTGGTAATATTTTTCAAAGGGGAAAAAGCGACTGTAAGCCCTCTGAGTTAACTTATCTTCTCGACTCTTATCGTAAAGACTCCAGTCAACCCTCTAATCTGTTCAAGGCCGTCAATGATTTTCCCAAATATGATCACGTTTCCCTGCGTTTTTGAATCGTTGTAGAAGAAGCTTATTGAGTTTTCCATTGGCCAGTAGGCGACATCTCCTGCTTTAACTTCGTTAGTGAGCTTTCCTCTCCCAAGTGAATGTGGTATTATGAAGAATATCTCACTATTTCTCGTGAGCGCTGTTCCCTCAAGTGGCAGTATAGACATGAACCTTTCACATACTATCGGATTTTTCTCCCTTAAAAGTTTGACTTTGAGCTGCTTGTTATCTATAATTACTCTCACAAGTTGCTCCACATTTGACACCCGATATACATTTATTCATTGGATTGAGTAACTACAATAATCTAAAGTAGAGATTTAAAATTTTTAGGTGACGAGCAGTGAAACTATCTGAAAAATTTAGTGTAGAGCAGTCTCCTACACTTGCAATGGCTAGAAGAGCAAAGGAGCTCATTGCTAAGGGAATTGACATTGTTAGGCTAGATGTTGGAGAACCCGACTTTCCAACTCCAAAACCCATAATCGAAGCAGCGTACAATGCTTTGAAACAAGAATACACTAAGTATGTTACCTCGAAGGGCATACCTGAGCTGCGGGAGGAGATTTCAAAAAATATTCTGAAAAGATATGGAGTTGAAGTAAACCCTGAGAAAAACGTCATTGTCACGCCTGGTTCAAAGTATGCAATTTACCTTGCCCTGAAAACGATATTGGACCCTGGAGAAGCTGTTGTAACTTTGAGTCCTATGTGGCCATCCTATTCTGCTATAATTAAGCTATGCCTATGCAAAGAGATCAATCTAAAGCTTGACTATAGTTTTAAGCTGGATTTGGAGGAGCTTGAGCGTATACTCATTGACCCGGATGTAAGGGTTTTGATTGTGAACTCCCCGAATAATCCTGCGGGCTATGTGTTTGATAAAGATACTGTAAGGGAAATTTACAGTCTTTGCACTGAGAATGAAATCGTAATAATCTCTGACGAGATATACAGTATGCTAACATATGATGTATTGCATCATAGCTTTATCGAATGTGACAGAAACCTTGAGAATGTGATAGTGATCGAAGGCTTTTCGAAGGCGTTCGCCATGACTGGATGGCGTGTAGGATATGTTCTGGCGTGTGAAGAGGTAGTTGATAGAATGGCTAGGCTCATGGATAACACCATAACCTGTGTGCCACCGTTTATACAGTTTGCATGCAAGGTTGCACTTGAGAAGGCAGATGAAATAGTTAGCAACTTTGTCAGGGAATATTCACGTAGAAGAGAGTTAATGGTAAATGAGCTTAGGAAAGTGAGTGGCGTGAAGTTCATTGAGCCTAAAGGTGCTTTCTACGTCTTCGCAGATTTCAAGGAGTACTCTGAGAATTCAATGGAACTTTCAATGGAGCTTCTTGAAAAGGCTAGAGTTTCAACTGTTCCTGGCGCAGCGTTTGGAAAGGGATGGGAAAGTTACTTGAGACTATCGTTTTCAACAGACTGTGAGAGAATACGTGAGGGAGTGAAAAGAATAAAAGAGTATTTAGAGAAAAAGTGAGGTAGCTACTTTAGCTGCTTAATGTACTTTTGAATATCGATATCCTCATATGTTCCGTCTGGATATTCTCTTCGTATTATCAGGGGAAGCTTCCCTGCTTTAAACTCTAGTTTAGCGATTTCGACAGGGTCTGTGACGCCTTCTGGAACCTCTATGAAAGGTTTAGCTCCTTCAGCTATTTGACGTGCTCTTGTTGCTATTATCCTAGTTATCTCGTATATCGTTAGTGGATAGGTCTTCTTTCTTGCGATGTTCTATCCTCCTATAGTTTATCTTCTCTCTTCTTCGCCTTCTTCTTCCTTGAGCTTTGACGCTGCAATTATGTTGTCTACTCTGAGAATAGCTGTTGCAACTTCTAGAGCTGACTCGATCATCTGCTTCTTTACCCTGTAAGCATCGTATACCTCGAGCTCCTTCATGTCAGCTATCTCACGCTTGAAGACATCTACTCCAGCGTATATGTTTCCTGCCTCGTGTCTAGCTCTTAGCTCAGCTATTGCATCCATTGGATTAAATCCAGCGTTTTCAGCTAGTGTCTTGGGTATTATCTCTAGGGCATCTGCAAATTTTAGAGCTGCAAGCTGCTTTTTGCCCTTAAGCGTCTGAGCCCATTCTCTGATTTTTCTGGCTAGCTCTACCTCTACAGCTCCTCCCCCAACAACGACCTTTCCATCTATGATCGTATCTCTTATCACGCAGAGGGCGTCATGTATGCTTCTCTCAGCTTCCTCAACTAGTCTCTCGGTTGCACCCCTTATCAGGATTGCAACTGAGGTTGGGTTCTTGCACTTCTCTATGAAGATCATCTTTTCGTCTCCAATCTTTCTCTCCTCTACAAGTCCAGCGTATCCTAGATCTTCTGGCTTAATGTCCTTGATGTTTGTTATTATCCTTGCTCCAGTAGCCTTCTTGAGCTTCTCCATATCGGATTTCTTCACTCTTCTGACTGCTGCAATGCCCTCCTTTGCAAGCCAGTACTGTGCAAGCTCATCGATACCCTTCTGGCAGAAGACTACATTTACTCCAGCTTCCTTGAGTTTCTTCACGTACTCTCTTATTATGTTGCTTTCCTCATCTATGAACTTCTTGAGCTGCTCTGGATCTGTTATGTGTATCTTAGCATCGAACTCTGTCTTCTCGACCTCTAGTGGGGCCTGCAATAGGGCAATTTTAGCGTTTCTCACTACTTTTGGCATCTTTGGATGTACAAGCTCCTTGTCTATGACTAGACCCTCTATCAGCATTGAATCCTTAAGTGAGCCACCCTCCTTCTTCTCAACCTTGATGTCGTCAATGTCTATAACTGTTTCTCCATCCTTCTTCTGCACAATCTTTAGAATGGCATCCAGTACCAGTTCTGCAAGATGCTCTCTTTCAGCCGCCACTACCTTGCTTGCCATCACAGTCATGGCAACTTTCTTCAGCATTTCCCTGTCCTTTGGATCCACTTTTATAGCTATCTCATCTAGGATCTCTATGGCCTTTCTAGCAGCTTCTCGATATCCCTCAACTATAACTACAGGATGAATCTGCTGATCTAGAAGCTCTTCAGCCAGTGAGAGGAGTTCTCCAGCTAGTACTACTACACTTGTGGTTCCGTCTCCTGCTTCGCTATCCTGAGCCTTTGCAACTTCAACCAACATTTTAGCTGTTGGATGCTCTACATCGATCTCCTTTAGAATGGTTGCACCGTCGTTTGTTATCGTAACATCTCCAAAGCTGTCTATTAGCATCTTATCCATTCCTCTGGGACCTAGAGCTGTTCTAATGGCCTCTGCAACAACTTTGGCAACCATTATATTGGTTCTTAGAGCTCTCCTGCCAGTGGTAGTCGTCGTTCCCTCTTTCAGCACTACTACCGGTATTCCTTGTGGTACTCCTTGCTGGGACATTCTCATCACCTTGACACAGGTTTTAAATCAGTTCATATATTGGATTATGAAGTTTTATTTCAATATTTGTGTTTGCTAAAGTTTATGCAGATGCTGGTGGGGCGATGCATAGTATAAGTATGACAATTGCAATTAGGAAGATTATTTTTCTACTAGTTGAGAGAGGTGAAACCTCATCTAGGGCTCCTGGATGTTCTCCCCCTGAAAACATTAGGAGTAGAAGTAGTAAGAAAAACATTAGCCAGTATCCTAGGAGGAAGAGTATCATTAAAGCTACTGCTGTAGCAACTTTATGATTTTTCCTTCCGAACACCGCTATAAAAACATGGCCTCCATCTAACTGCCATATAGGGAATAGATTTAATGCCGTTACCAGAGCCCCAAGCCATGCAGCTATCCCAAGAGGATGCAAGATTACAGTTGCATAATCTGGAATACTCATGTTTGCAATCCATGAGAGTATGTGAATGAGCATTGGCATCGGGATCACTATTGTTGGAATCTGCTCTACCGTAGTTGATGAAACTATATATGAGAGATGTATCCCTGCCATTGCAACTGGAATTGTGCATACGAAGCTTACAAGAGGGCCACTTATTCCAATGTCAAAGAGCGCATCCCTATTAACGGGAGGGGAGCGTTGAATGATGAATGCCCCCATTGTTCCAAATGGGAAGAAAGGTATAAAATATGGGGGGCTTGAATCGATGCCATGTAGATACGCGGCAATTTTATGGCCGATTTCATGCAAGCCAATTATGGAGAAAATTGCAATGGTATAGAGCGCCACATTTACTAGGAGATCAAATGGGGAAGGAGACGGAATTAAACCATACTCTACAAGTCCACTAATGTAAATGAATGCGAAAAGGCTAACTGTGACCAGCGTAGCTATGAACAATATAATGTTAACTCTAATGGATTTTTTCCGTTGCAAGGGGGGCTGTGGATATGATAGTATTCTTAAAATTATTCTACCATCTTCAGTACGTCTTAAGAGGGGAACTAGACCATATGGTCTAAGTTTTTTATATAATCTCTTGAAAGGTTCCTTGGTCTCTCCTATCACCATGAATATTGGAAATGGGTACGATGGGGCCTCCTCGATGACCGTCATCTCTGAGTAGACTACTTTCTTAACGTAGTTCACCAGTTCTTCGGAGACTGTCACCCACATGACTCAATCCAGCTCACTAGTTTCTAATAACTAAATAATGCTGAGAGCTTAGTAAAATAATAATGGTAGTGGTTGAGAGAGACTTTGTTATAGATGAGTGTAGCATGGAGGACCTTGACCGAGTTATAGAGATAAATAGGTTGTGTCTTCCAGAGAATTATCCAAGATACTTCTTTGAAGACCTTCTCCTAAGATTTCCAAAGGCCTTTCTCGTTGCAAGAGTTGACGGAGAAGTTGTAGCTTATGTGATGTGTAGAATTGAACTTGGATTCTCGGATTTCTCCTTCATGAAAATCGTGAAGAAGGGGCATATAGTCTCCATAGCTGTGCTGCCAGAGCACAGGAGGAAAGGTATAGGCACGGAGCTCATGATTAAATGTATGGAGAACATGAAAAAATTCTATGGCGCCCAAGAGTACTATCTTGAAGTGAGAGTTACAAATGTTTCTGCAATAAACCTATACAAAAAGCTTGGATTTAAGGTGGTTAGAGTTTTACCTAGATACTATAGGGATGGATGCGATGCATTTCAAATGGCTAAGAAAGTTGATAAAAATGGGTAGTGAAATAAGCTCAATACTTAAAAATTGTGAAGCAATAAAGTTTGGCCACTTTAAACTTACCTCCGGCAAAGAGAGCAGTTACTATATAGACTTAAGAGCAATACTGGCATTCCCTGAAGAGCGAAGGAAACTTGCAAAGGCCTATGTGAAGATTATAGAAGAGAGAATAGGTGAAATCGACTGTATAGTTGGGATACCAACTTCCGGTCTGGCAATAGCCTCCATTGTAGCACATGAAATGAACAAGCCTCTAACATATGTTCGTCTAGATGCTCGAAAGCATGGGTTAATGAGAGGCATTGAGGGATTTAGTAGTGGAGGAAGAGCTGTAATTGTCGACGATGTTGCAACAACGGGAGGAAGTATTCTGAGAGCTGCAAGAATTCTGAGAAAGCATGGGTTCGAAGTTAAACATGCTGTTGTAGCAGTCGACAGGGAAGAGGGGGCACATGAGAACTTGGCTCGAGAGGGTATCAAGCTACTTGCTATGGCTAAAATAAGTGAGATCTTGAGAGAGTTAAAAGAAGAAAAGGGAAGTTAAGGCTACTCAAGTAAACCCTCTTCGTCGAGTAAGTCTCTGAGCTTGTATATAGCTCTTTTCGCATCTTCCTCTTTTCTACTTCCAGTGCAGACTACTTTTCCCGAGGTAAAGAGTAACATTACCACCGGTGGATCCTCCATTCTGAATATCAGTCCAGGGAATTGCTCGGGCTCATACATGCTCTCATATGGAAACTTCTCATGTATTCTCTCAATGTCTAGGTATGAGTATAGATTAGCTGATGCAACAATGTTCTGTACTCTCACCTCTGGCTTCTGCTCGATTTTAATGCCAGCCTTTTCAAGCATTTCAGTAACTTTCTTAATGGCTTCCCTAGCCTGGTTCTCGGATCTAGCTCCTGTACACACTAGTTTCCCTGAACTAAATAGAAGAATTGCAGTTTTGGGCTTCTCTATATGCATTACTAGTCCTGGAAACTCTGATGGATTATACTTTGTCCCTGGAATTCTCTTAGCTATTTCCCCCAGGGAGAACTTCTGCTTGAATGTTGCTGAGGCGACTACATTTTCTATATTAACTGTAGGCTCCCTTTTTGCCATATATAAGCTCCTCCGCAACTTTACATGCGTTTATTATCAATATTCTTATGCTGGGTAATTAATTATATTACAGCTCTAACTTTTCTACAGGATTCAAGAACGAGAAGGTATACTATCAGCGCAATTACTATCATAGACGTAAGTGAAACAATATTTAAAAACAATGTTTGGGATGGAAGCAAATCAAATTTTTCAACGTCAATCACCTCAGTTTCGACGTTGCCGAACGGGATTCTAAATGATGGATCACCGTATAGTAACAAGAGTGTAGATGGAACTCCACGTGATTCCTCATATCTGTCGATGGCAGAGAATTCCCCAGTAGAGTATACATGTAAAAGTCCTATGGCCACTGACGCGTTAAATGCTTCGCCAGCAGATTTCCCTGAAAGAAGCTGTGTCAAGAATATATAATGTATTTTGTCAGAGTATCCCAGCTTACAGCATGATAATAAGCCAAAGTATATGGGTGACCCAGCCTCTATGAAATGCCTTGCAAATTCCCATTGAGCTGAGCAGTTAGCTGAGATTATGGTAACTGTCGAAGACAGTACAAGGTTGGAGGCACTAATTATCCTCACATCGAAGGGTTCGAGTTCCAATGGTTTAACTATGTAGTTGATGTCAATATCTGGATTAGATGAGGACCCTGTCCCATGCAATCTTTCAAATGCCATGTGAGAGTCAGGCTCAAAAAAGAGCATAGACGTTCCATTTATTGATGGACCTAAATAGATGAATAATCGTGGGATATTCTTTAAAGCCTGTAATACTTTAAATGGACTTGTATGCATCACTAGATCCAGCCCAGCTCCTTCTATAGAGCCGGGATATGCCTTTGATGAGTCAAATGGAAGCTTTCTCACAGTATTGTTAAAGAATTGATGTATCTGAAGCCCATACGAGAAAGATATCATTGATAGGAGAACATCACTTGAGAAAAATTTCGAGAGAAGTAGATCTTTTAGCAGTATTCTTGAGCAGTGTATGGACAGTTTTTCAAGATCGTCTTCAGCTATTCTTCCAACGAAGTGTTTCCCTATTAAGCATCTATCCACTAAAGGAGGAATGCCACTTAGTGGAGATATTATGGTTATAAAGGCCCCTTTGGAAAGGTGTAATGGGAGGAGAGACTCGATCGAAGATAATAGTTCACTAGCATAGTACACCATATAGGAGAATGGTGGGGCACTTTCAACCATTTTGACGTCTCCTATCGAATCTGATGAATATAGGAGATCTTTCCACAAAAGACTTAGGTCACTGAAGGTTTCAAATGAGTATGGCGGTGGGATCAATACAATGCCTTTTTTAGCAGATGCAATATACGTTGATAACGTTAGGAATCCATCGTTCGGAATAGTTAAAACAATGTAGTTGAGCTCTGCATACCTTGCAGCATAGTTAAAAAGCTCCCAAAGAGAGGATATCAGCTTAACATTGTCTAGAGTTTCAAGTATGAATTTTGTGAGGGACCTATTTTTTGCATCGACAATGATGAGGCTATCCTCAACGGGGAAATCGAGAACAGGTTTAATATCATCGATGGTTGCACTATCTGATACCACGATTAAGGGGGAATTTAGAAGAGATGATAGCGTTACAGAGTTAAGGAACATTACTAAATCGACGAAGGCACTTTCATCCATTAGATACATTGTTAAGTTAAGTCTGACTCCATCTTTGGAGGATGGGGATAATGGAAACACTGTTATAGAAACGTCTCCATGTGGAGGGAAGTATATAAGATACCTTTCATTTCCGGATAATAATGTAGGTTTCTCCAAAAGCGAAAAACAGCTGTGAAAACTGGATAGAAGATATTTTCCACCATTGCTTTCAGCCTGAATCTCGAGTAGGAAGCAGTTTTTGGGTATGCTTACGTTAACCGAGTATCCTTTTACCAGTTTCAAGGATAACTTGAAACTGCACTGAACCAGGTACTTCATGTATCTACAGTATGCCCCTATACGCCATCTGCCATTTTTCCCCATGACGTACGCTGCATCACGTGAACCTGAGAAAACTTCCTTCAATGGCAGATATTTCGAGAAGGCAAGCTGGCCATCAGGGTCATAGAAGACTATATCCACATCTGAAACGCTTAAGGGGCTCGTCCATGTGAGGTTACATATGGCAAGCGTGTACTCTTCAACATTTATCATTGTGAACCTTTGAGTGTTCTCCATCAGGTTTCCAGATAGAGTGAGCAGCTCTGCATCAGGCGAGGAAATATTTAAAACCTTGCTGAAGGAGACTTTTTCAATGCATTTTTCCGGCATATATGATATGACTACATGTGAAGCCTTTCTCCAGTATTTTCTCATAAGCGATATGCTCTCTGAAAGAAGGTTCTCACCTAAAATCTCAAACTGTTCCTTGGGAGTAAGGAGTGTTTTCAGTAGTGTTAACTTATTAGTAGGCAAGTTACCCATGCTAACTATTTCAGATCCCTTAAACTCTGGTAGAAGATCCTTTCCTAGAAATGTTTCAAGCATGCAGGTATCTTCGCGGTCTGAGAGAAATATCATAGGAGAAATATAGGATTTATCCTCGACATGGTGAACTAGAATTGGAATTAGATGATAGGATGAGTTAGAGCGGTCACTACCAATTACAGCTATTCTCTTAACATATGAGGTTCCTTCGGAGCTGATAGAAACATAGGAGAATGAGAGAAAAGTAAGTGAAAGTATAATCAGAGTCAATGTTATAGCTTTAAAACTTACTAAACTTGACAGTTTAAGCTCCATGCTTAATCAACCTTCCAGCAAAGTTTGTAATTAATGGTAAAAGATCTAAACCTCTTATGACTCCAAGTGCCCCCTTCATACATGCCCTTTCATTGAATGAAGTGACCCTATCGGGGCAAATCTTTGGAGCATATACAAGTACTGGCACAGGATCTCCTGTATGCTTTCTAACAGTTATGGGAGTTGCATGATCGCATGTCACGCATATGAGAGTATCCTCTAAAGATAGCTTGTCTAGTATTCTGCCTATAAGCTCTTCATCGACACGCTCAATCATTTTAATTTTGCAGTCGAGGTCGCCATCGTGACTTGCACTGTCGGTCCCCTTTACATGAACTAAGGC
>DRAE01000112.1 GCA_011041895.1 Candidatus Bathyarchaeota archaeon | reverse complement strand
TCGACTTTACCTAGTCTAAGTTTCATTAGTGAGCATTCATGCTTTGAAATTATGATTTTAAGATTTTTACTTTTCAAGGCCTCTTCCATTATCTTTATGGAGGGCTCTATATCGTATGGGTCGATTATCTTCACCTCATGGACGCCAGCAAGTATTTTCTCAAGTGAAATTTTCTTAGTGGCGTGACCTGCAGCGTCAATTCCCGTTTCAGGGGTTGGCTGATGACCTGTCATTGCAACCCAGTTATTGTCCAGCACTAGAATGAGTATATTTGCATCATACTGGGATGCATCTACTGTTGCTGGCAAACCCGCATGGAAGATCGTTGAATCACCTATTGCAGCGACAATCTTCTTGTCAAGTGCCTTGCTTAACCCATAGGCCATTCCAATGCTCGCACCCATGCATACCTCGGTCCAGCATACTTCGAGAGGTTTGTACATTGCTAGTATAGTGCATCCTATGTCTCCCGTGCATATTAGCTCTTTTAACCCAGCTCTTTTGGCTGCCTCTTTCAGTATGAAGTATGTGTTTCTATGGGGGCATCCAGCGCAGAATGTGAGTTTACGTGGGGGAACATTGATATGTCCTTCAATGCCTTGATAGCTTTCCTTGAGCTTTACACGCTTGGAAAGGATTTCGGCAACTTCATGGAAGCCTATTTCACCTACATGAGATGTTGTACCATCTGTTTTCCCATGGACTCTAATTTTCAAGTCGTGTTTGTGAATGATTTCCAGTATCTGTGATTCAAGCACTGGTTCAAGCTCTTCTATCACTATGACCTCTTTAAGGTTCTTTATGAACTCTAGGAGAATTTTCTCTGGAGCTGGAAATGGCATTCCAACGTTTAGCACTGGAATATTTAGGTCATTTCTCTTAATTATCTCCAGCAGTACTCTATAGGGGGCTCCTGTCACAATTATTCCAAAGTCTTCTGAGCCCTCTATGAGATGTACATATCTTTCGGAGTCTCTTTTCATCTGATCGACTTTGTCCAGTAGATTTCTATGCTGTTCTTGGCACCATAGTGGATTTGCCTTAGTAAATCTTTTAATATCCTTTACAGGAGTTTTGGCTTTCTTCTGTTCATGGATTTCCCCTAGAGTAATCACTTCCCTAGAGTGGGCGGTGATAGTGGTTGACCTAACTATCACTGGTATCTCATACTTTTCAGAGAGCTTGAACGCCTCCTTCGTGAACAGATACATTTCCCTAGAGGATGCAGGAGATAAAACTGGGACTGGAATTGTGGAGGCTATTTTCCTTGAATCTTGCTCGCACATTCCAGCATGTGCACCAGGGTCGTCTGCCACATATACTACCATTGGACCCGGAGTTCCACTATAGGATATTGAGAATAGAGCGTCTAGAGCAACGTTTAAACCGGACATTTTCATAGTTACCAATGTGCTTAAATTCGCCAATGAATATCCGTACGCTTTTTCAAGTGCAACTTTCTCGTTTATGCTCCACTCCACTCTTATAGGATAAGTCTTGGAGAATCTTGCAAGTGTTTCCAATGCCTCTGTCGACGGTGTTCCAGGGTAGCCAGTTGCATAGGATATTCCAGCTTCAACAGCGGCTCTAGCTAGGGCTTCATTTCCCACAGCCAGTACTTTGTCGCCTTTACTACCAGTTAGGAGCTTGCCGAGCGGCAACTCTTAACCTCCCATACTTGTATAGGAAGAAAGCTGATTTAGATGCTCTTTCAGGAGAGGGAATGTTTATAAGGGATCTTTCAGACATATATTCAACAGCTTTCTTAACGGCTGACCCTGCCATAAAGCATGGTATTATTGGGAAGCTGTACTTCGAATATACTTCGCATATAGCTTTTGCAATGTCTAAGGCATCTATAAAGAATGGGGGGACACATATCACTATTACAATGTCATACTCTCTGGATTCAATTACAAGCTCAAGAACCTTTTTATATTCCTCGGCACCAGCCTGAGCTGTCATATCTATTGGGTTTCCAAGTGAGGCGAATGGAGGCAGTATCTTAGATAGCTTGTTTTTCAGATTGTCTGAGGATGGTGTTACATGCAATCCTAGTTTCTCGCAATGGTCCGCTGCAATTACAGCTGGGCCTCCAGAGTTTGTTATTATCGCAACTCTTC
The DNA here is from genome assembly GCA_011041895.1 of Candidatus Bathyarchaeota archaeon. GTDB lineage: Archaea > Thermoproteota > DRAE01 > DRAE01 > DRAE01 > DRAE01. The sequence goes on along the minus strand of DRAE01000112.1, from coordinate 15,830 downwards.
CGTTGCTTGGGATTGGTTGTGTTGATAATGTATAGAGGGCATCCAATGCATCTGTAACGCTGTCCACTTTTATCACCCCAGCTTGCTTGAAAGCATATGTATATATCAGGTCTGAGCCCGCAATGCTTCCAGTATGCGATTGAACAGCTCTCATTCCAGCTTTTGATGTTCCAGCTTTCAATACTATGACAGGTTTCTTAGGTACGATCTTCATTGCAGCCTTCATGAAAGCTCTTCCCTCACCTTCTCTGAGCCCTTCAATGTATATTAGGATTGCCTTCACTTCTGGATCCTTTCCAAGATACTCCATTATCTCTGTTTCCATTAAATCTGCCCTATTCCCTATACTGACAAAAATGTCGAGTCCCTTGTCCTCATCTATTAGCTGGTAGAGGATTGCTCCTCCGAGTGCACCGCTTTGACTTATGAATGCAACATTCCCACGTTTCACGATGGGCTCAAATGTGGCATATAAATTACTTCTAGAGCAAATGATCCCTGCACAATTTGGGCCTATTATCCTCACACCATATTTTCTTGCTATTTTAACGACTTTGTCCTCTAACTCACGGTTTCCAGTCTCTGAAAAACCTGATGAGATTATTATGGCAAACTTAACTCCCTTACGTCCACATTCCTCCACTACTGATGGAACCAATGTTGCTGGAATGCATATGACCGCTACGTCAATGCTGTTATCTATGGAGGAAATGCTTGGATAGCATTTTAAACCCAGTATTTCGTTTGCTTTAGGGTTCACGGGATATATTCTACCACGGTATCCTCCATTTATCAAATTCTTTAAAATTTCATGCCCTATCTTTCCAGGAGTTCTAGAGGCACCTACTATAGCTATGGAACTTGGGTTGAAGAGCTTTGATAGATCATTAAACATTTTTCACAACCTTTACCTCTGCATCCATTAGTGACACTATAACGTAATGCCCTAATTTGAATGGACCTGGGTTAATTATGATAGATTCTCCAATGTAGTCAATGCCCTTTGACTCATGAATGTGCCCGCAAGCAACGAGCTTCGGCTTTTTCTCCTCGATCAGGGCACGTATAGTCTTGGATCCAACATGTTTGTCATACACGGTGTCAACTTTCGTCATGTATGGTGGCTCATGTAGTAGAAGTATATCGAAGTCTTCAGTTAGATTCTCTGATATGATTTTGTTAAATTCCTCCTCTGTGAACTCTATGTTCGTTTCAAATGGACCTTTAAGTGAACCACCTATTCCAAAGATTTTAAACTCTTCTACCTTAACTATTCTCCCATGAGCGTTTATGGCACACTCTATTTTTTCGATTTCTAGAGATTCCCTAGGGTCACAATTTCCCGGAACCCATACAATTGGTCTGTCTTCCAATATCTGGCACACAAGGTTCATGGTCTTTTGAAATGCTCTAATAGGAGCAAAGTTTGTGAGATCGCCTGATATTAGGCAGAGGTTTATATCGTTTTCTGAAACAATTTTGGGGAGTCTTGTGAGTAATGTGTATGTGTTGCTATGTATGTCAGATAATAACAGGATATTCATTTTCACTTTCCTCCATGCTTGCAGCACTTAAAGCTTCACTTATATTTTTACGGATTGAATCTTCACCTTTAAGGTAGGGACCGTGCCCGGGGAACATGTATTTTACTTTGATTGAAAGAAGCCTACTAAGGGATTTTCTCATTTGCGTTAGGTCTCCAGTAGGTAGGTCGGTTCTACCATAAAACCCTCCCGTAAAGACTGTGTCTCCTGTGAAGAGAGCTTTAAGATCTTCGTTTAATATGCATATGCTATCTAGTGTATGGCCTGGCGTATATATGATTCTAAATGATCCATATTCTGTCTTGATTACTTGTCCGTCAACTGCTCTTACTAGTCTTGAGGTATCTAATTTTCCGATAAGGCGTTCAAGATGACTGAACGTGTTTTCATGAGCGACTATTATTGGGTTTGAATATAAAAGTACTTCCTTTACTCCAGATATGTGATCTTCATGTGAGTGAGTTAGAAAGATATACTCTATTCTCCTGAGCGGGATACTGTATTTTTTAAACATTTCTGAGATACTATTTTCAGAAGCACCATTTCCCGTGTCTATCATCACAACTTTTTTCCCGGGAGTCCAAAAGACATATATATTTGAACACAATCCAATTCCCCTGAACATGAATAATGCATCAAGTACCTTCATTTGATTCACCTGCCTTTAAAGCGGCCACTATACTCGACACGAAAGCAAGCGTGAGAAATATGATTATGATAATTATCCATGAGAATAGGTTCTCAGTGCTTTGAATAGATGAGTACCAGTAGGCTAAAATTACAATTACCAAAGATATAAACAGTATCGATTGAACAACCAGAAATCTTTTTCTGATATAGATCACCGCTGTCGATCTTTTATATTGCCCTGTATCTTCTGACAACCATCTCCGCTGGAAGCTTCTCGAATATTCTTCCATAGCAGCTTTCGCATCTAAATGCTATTTCACTTGATTCTCTTTCAAGTTCGGCAGCTGTCATTATTTTCCCACATTTCATGCACTTGTACCTTACTTTCTCTAAGTTCTTTAGTGGAACCTCCATTTTTGGACACCATGATGTTTGAGATAATCATTATAGTTAAGATTGTGAGATTAAATAAGTTTTACATACGGTGATAACCATGATGAAACCTTTATTAGCTGTCCAGTCTTAGCTTAATCTATAACGTCTGCACAAAATCTTGCCGTGAAATGGAGGGAAATAACATGGGAAAAGTATTAATGATACTCAGAATAATGCCAAGTAGCGTAGATATTAAACCCGAGCAACTTAAAGAGGATGTGGAAAAGGCACTACCTGAAGGGTGTAGGTTAGTGAACGCCAGACCATTTCCAATAGCTTTTGGAATAGTTGCCTTAGACACTTACATTGAAGTGCCGGAGAAAGAGGGAATAAGCGAAAAAGTTCAAAACATGATAAAGAATGTTGAAAGTGTAAGCGAAGTTCAAGTTATGACTGTCACTAGAGTTTAACACTTGTATATTTTTGATATTCTCCCTGAAACTAATCTACTTGACTTGATCTCCTCTATCTTCACGTCTATAACCGTGCCCGGCTCTAGTTTAGCACCTTTAAGTAGAATGTATGGGCCATGTTTCAGCATGTAGGCTATAGGAGGATCTTTGCTAGCTACGATAGCTTTAACGGTTTTCCCGAGGAACACGTTTTTAAGTTCTCTATTTAGTCTCCTTGCTTCCTTGACTAGAACTCTGCTTAGTGATAGAACATACTTTGATGGTCGGTATCCTTCAAAGGCAGTTTCTGGAAGCGGAACAAACTTGTACATTATTATCCTTTCAGCCCCGAATTTAACGGCTTTTCTCATTGCTTTAATGGTGTCATCTACGGCCCTCCTACTTTGCTTAGGTAGGCCATGCATGAAGTAAACATATGGTCGTAGGCCGTATTTTCTCAGGAGCTTGATTGCCTTAAGGTTTTCATGGGGAGTTGATGGTCTTCCCATGAATCTGCTTTGTCTAAATGACCCTGTTTCGAAGCCTATGTTCACTGTGGAGCCCCTCAAGTATTTTCCAAGTAGCTTAGCTACTTCCTCCGTGACAAGGCATGCCTTTACATTTTCTATAGAGACCGAAATTTTCTCCTCGGCTATTTCAGGTATTGTAAATATTTTCTCGAAAAGCTTCTCAATAGCCTCAGTGTTTGCTGGAGGATTTCTTGGATCCGTTAGTATGCCATCGTCTACAAGTTCCTCTCTTTGATAATCTAGAAAGTCTGGAGCTGAGAGAGTTATCCTCTTCACTCCAGCTTCAACGAGTTTTCTTATCTCCTCGAAAACTATGTTAATGTTCTTTGACTTTGGATAACCATATATGAGGGGAACTGAACAGTATCCACATCCTGGCGGAATATTTTCTGGACATGTCAGTCTTCTTTTAAGGTCATTTGAAAAACAGTTTCCACAGTTTATGCAGATCTTTTTCTCAACCCCATATGTTCTCATAGGCCTATAGAAATTGCTACAGCCTCTGACAACTTCGACATAGACTCTTCTAGCCTTGTAAAATCTATAATTTTGCACGTATTTAGCCTCGGGAGTATAACTATTGTATTCCTCTTTGCTAAGTCGCTCTCTATAGCCTGTAAAAACGCGTTTACCATTGTGTTTGAATGCTATTCCCTTTACATGTCTTAACTTGTCACGTGCATCATTTATCAGGGGAAAAAGCTCTTGAAGAGTTTTCTCAGCTTCGCCAACAACAACTATATCTGCTCCAATTTTATCGAGCAAAACCACTTTATCTGTAAATGATATAGGGCCTCCAAGGATGACTGGCTTATCTCCATGCTCATTCCGCCACATACTGATGAGAAGTTTCACAGCTTTAAGGTCGCTTGACATGGCACTTATCATGAGGACATCGTATTCGCTTTTAAGAATGCCTGAATTTAACAATATTGCCTCTATTTCAATCAGATCTACTATCCATCCAAGGTTTTCAACTATGGATGCAACATATCTTGGGCCGGTGCCTATTACATCTGGCGTTGTTCTATGTTTTCCATCTACAGTCGCCAGGCAGTCGACTAGGAGCGCTTTCATTGCATACACCTATTCTCAAATGAAATGATAGTTAGGAAATACAGTTTAGTGTTTGGAGAAATTATATATACCTTCGTTTATTGTATTGAATTGAATAATGTCCATGAGCGAAATATGTCCAATATGTGGCCTACCTAAGGAACTCTGTGTCTGCACAAAGATCCAACGTGAACAACAAGTAATTACAGTGTCTCTGAAGAAAGCGAAGTGGGGCAAGTACGTCACAGTCCTGAGGGGTTTTGAGGGTGTAGACATCAAAAAGATAGCTAGGGAACTTAAAACTAGACTTGCATGTGGCGGTTCCGCTAAAGGAGATATGATAATTCTACAGGGAAACCACCTTGATAGAGTTAAAAAAGAATTGATAAGACTGGGGATACCTCCGGAAAATATTCATATGGAGGAATACTAGACCATGTAAGGCTACGTTAGATTTTTTCCTTTAAATCCTTATATCTATTCTTTATCGTAATTTCAGTCTTACCAACACTTTTAGCTAATTCCCTAAAGGATGGACCTTCTATTCCAAGTCTCTCGCATGCTAGAACTATTGCAGCTGCAGCCATCCCCACAGGATCTTTTCCTCTAGTTAGGTGAAGCTTATCTGCTTGTTCAAGTATCTTATAAGCTTCTCTTTGTATTTTTGCAACCTCTGAAGGCTTTAGATTCTTAATGACGGAAACTTTTCCGGTTACAGTTGATAAAAATCTTTTAGCATCTCTTTTCGGTGGAGCTATTTTAAGCTCTGATACAACTAGCCTATACAGTTTCCCTATTCTTTTACTACTTCTTCCAACAGCCTTTGCGATATCATTAATAGTATAGGGTTCATTTTCAAGCCTGCACGCTGCATATAATGTCGCTGCTATGAGCTCTTTTACAGATCTTCCACGTGTAAGCCCCTTCTCTATGACTTTCCTATATAGGAACAGTGTTCGCTCCTTTAGGGATGTAGGAAGTTTAAGTTTGTTACCTATAATATCGAGCTCACTTGAAGCAAGTGCAAGATTTCTCTCAGCCGATGATGCATATTGTGCTCTCTTGTGCCATATAATCATCCTACTAACGTCTTTTCTCTCAGATGGTGGAATTTTTCTACTTAAAAGCTTTCTTCCAGGTTCTCCTATGACTGTAGTTAAGCTTGTCCTATCTATTGGAAGTGGTTCACCTACTCTGCTAAGCTTGATACGATCCTCTTCTGAAAAGGCTCTCCACTCTGGAGTAACCTCAAACACTCTCTCAGCTAAAACTAACCCACATGAGGCGCACACATACTCTCCAGATACAGGATCGTATACAATATTTGAGCTACCACACTCTGGGCATTGTTCAGGTATATCTATTATTCTATTTTTTGAAGCTTTTTTTCGATTCTTCATTACTAACCTACTCCTTCATTAATTAGAAAACTTATATTTAAATTTTTGCTAATGTAGTCGTGATGTCCGCTATAGAGGCTGAAGTTGTTAGGAGGATTAAAAGTGAGCTTCTAGCCGATGAGGACATATCTAATGTAATTGGATTTGGGGTTTTTGGAAGCTATGCTCGTGGAGATTATTCAAGAGTAAGTGATATTGATATATTCGTTGTCATAAAAAGAGGAGTCCCAAAAATTCGTAGAGTCAAGATAGATGATGCTATAGTAGATATAGAATATATTCCTGAAAAGTTATTTAGTGGAATTTATCCATCCTATCATAAGATAATGTATGAGGCAAAGGTAATTTATGATCCTAATGGAGTTTTGGCTACTGCATGTCAACATATTAAGAATGTTTACTGGAGCCCAACCTTACAAGCTAGAAGGAACAAGCTATTTGAAAGAGAGGCAATGAGCTTTGTCGCAAAAAGTAGAAATGCTATAGAACATAGAGACTTGGAGTCATCCCTCTTATATCTCAGAAGAGCTATGAGAATGATCTCAAAGCTGATATGTAATAAGGCTAAGACGATTTATGTTCCCTCTAGAAGCCTTGAAAGCTTATGGATTGCATGTCAACGATTGAAAGTAACTAAGTTTTATACTGACTATCTTAGATTGTCAAATCTAGAAAATCTCGAGGAAAAAACTGTTGAAGACATCATTAGAAATGCTACACTTGCATTCAAGAGATTCAGGGAGATGAGTAGACACGTAGAATTGCATGATGAAACCTTAAGCTCTTGGCTAAAGTTTTTCGCAGATCCATTGTACGAGAGAGGCTATATAGAGCATGTGCGTGAGGCGTTATTTTATGGAAACTTAAGACAAGCGGTCGAGTTAACAGAATACTATCTTGGGCCCTTAATGGTGATCTTTGAGAGCATCTTTGACATCTCATATAATGACCCTATAAGGTATATAAGGGATAAAAGCGAGCTACCTAGAACAGGAGAATTCACGAAAGTGTACGTAGATGCACTTAGACTTTATGGTGATAGGGAAAGTGCATTGACTACACTTGAGAGAGTGAAGAGATTCTTGATGAGGGTGACAAGAGTATAAAGATATATATCATTTTGATATCATTTTGATATTAGAAAAACCATGAAATGTGAACAGATAGCTAGATCGAGGTCCATAATTGTACCAACCCCCATAAGGGAGGAACGCTTCGTAGTCAGGGTGAGAGGCGTAGTTGCCGAAATTTTGGATGAGCTTGTGAGGAGAGGGTACTTTAACACTAAATCCGAAGCTGTTAGAGAAGGGATAAAACTACTTGGAGAGAGATATGGTATTTTGAAGAAATTTGACTAAAACGGGGCATTTGGAATATATATTATAAGCGTTAGCATTCCAAATGGAATCGAAAATGGAACATTGTACCAGTATCCTTCAATCAATATGTCTCTGATAATAACTGTCATTTCAATGTCATTTCCACGTTTATAGTTTTGTTTAACGTACTCCATTAGAGTACGATTTATCATAATTGTTACAGTGAATTCTTTGGATGAATGAGGATCTACGATAACATTTAAACGTTGATCAATTTCCACAAGAAAAGCTCCTTTTTCGTCATATACCTTGCCATATATTCCAGTAAATTTTATCCTGTAGTCCATGTAGTTGTATACTCTCATTTTTGCAAACGCAATTACATACTCTGGCATTTCACCCCTGTATGGCGGCGTTATCACTCCTGTAGAGACAATCTCATACCATATTCCTCCAGCGGTGGTATAGTTCAGCTCATCTAGGTTTATTGAGAGAGTCATTCCAGCCACATACACAGTAGCTTGAACATCTTTTATGAGATAGGATACAGTCTTGTTTTGACCTACCCTAGACAGCAGTTGCTGGGAGTACCAAGTCATATTTACGAGGGCTTGAGCTCTAAGAAGTAGAACAGCTGTGAAATCTCGCCCCATATGTTTGAATGAGAGTATTGTCGGCTCTATCAAAGAAACATTTGCAACACGTATTTCGCCATCATATATTGTGAATTTTAATTTCCTTAGAATAGCATTTGTGAGTATGTTGAACACTCCTTTTCTGAGCATGGATGCCACTCTAACCTTGATAACATATTCTTGTTCGGAAAGATAGTGTGCATCTAAGATATTCACGATGGGTTTAAAGTATGTCACATTGAATGGCAATAGTTCTTCTTTTTCGATTCTAAAGTTTACAGTTAAAGATCCCACTTGAGCCGAGACATTGGCTATGAATGTTAGGGGGAATACCCGCATGGAATATGCCTTGACTATGGCTTCTCCAAGTTCAACTGTGTTTTTATGCATGAATATCTTGTAAAGATACTCTCTTCCCCCTCCTATAGTTGCCTTAGATAACACACCGTACCCTACTACTTTGTCAAAGCTAATGATCTTGAATGTGCCGTTTAGAATTGTAAAAACTAGATTGGGCATCCTGTTATATATGGACACATAAAACGTTATGTTATTTTCATAGAGATCAACTTGCTTGATCTCTCCTATCTCAGGGAGATTTAACATGTCATAGTCTACTGGAACAGTTATGAAAGTAGTCGTGGAGAAAGGTATCTTGAGAATATTGACTATAGCGTTTCCTGAGAATCTCAATTCGACAAGTAAGTTAATCACTTTATGTGAAAGAATGTCTTCGATCAATTTGTTGAGTGAGTCGCATTCTATCGGCAGTAAATTAATGGATAATTCATGACGTACATTGGGTAAGAAGAAGGAATTTCTGAGATGCCTATTTAATTCATGTAGGAGCTCAGCTATTTTATCACCTTGGTAATATATTGCACCTTCTATAGATGAAATAATTATCGCATATGGAACTCTACTGGTTACTTCAAGCCGAGCTTTAAGAGTAGTCATATTTTCATACAGAGTATATGCCATTCCCATCAGGTGGATGCTAATATGTTTTCCAATATTTTCCATGTGGAGACTAACGCAGTAGTTTAATATGAGAAAGGGGGTAATTAAAAGCAACATTGCAACTATGATAAACGCTGAAATCCCCCTCATCTTCAATAAGATAAATACTTTTAGAGGAGATTTAATATTCAGATGAAAAAGCATCCTATGATAGCGGTCGATATAGTTATAATCTACTGTGGAGGGATTGTCTTAGTTAAGAGAAAAAACCCTCCATTTAAAGGATATTGGGCATTATGTGGAGGATTTGTTGAGTATGGTGAAACTGTAGAAGAAGCTGCTATCAGAGAAGCCTTGGAGGAAACTGGCTTAAAAATCAAGGAACTCAAGCTCGTTGGAGTATACTCTGACCCGAATAGAGACCCTAGGGGACACGTTATAAGCGTAGCATTTATAGCTAAAGGAGAGGGGAAACTGAAGGCGGCCAGCGATGCGAAGAGCGTTGCCGTATTTAATGTTAATAACATTCCGAGTAAGCTAGCATTTGATCACTCTAAAATATTAAGGGATGCTCTTAAGCTGGTGAAGAATGAATACTAGAGAATATTGTTTCGTAAGTGTATTTACATCGCTTGCGATAGCATGCAGAGTAGCGAAAAATATTGTAACTTCACTACAGTTTGTGAACATACCACTAGTGTTCACCTTCTCCGCAGCGATCCTCATCAGCCCCGCAGCAGGAGCACTTGTAGGATTTTTTTCAATGCTAATATCGGATATGATAATAGCACCTGGACCATGGACTATAATTGACTCAGTACTTGCTGGGTTGTCGGGGCTCATTGTTGGTAAGATCTTTAGACGCACTAGAATAAACATAGCTGAGAATAAATGGGGGAGCTTTGTAGTGATTTTTCTAACGATGTTCTCAGTTTATGATTTCATGTCCTCTTTTGCATTTTACATGCTATTTACGGGAAATGTGGTGAGCTCGGCTGTCCTAGCCCTCTTAGGTTTGTTTATTCCAGTATATGGAGGGTGTTATATTGGTATTGGGCCACTTACAGAGTTCACAACTGTTTCATTAACAATAGCAATTTCAACCATATGTCAAAAAATAGTAGAGGGTTAAAATGATGGAACCTCATATTTCCACATGACCATGTCTCCATTATGCAGTATCCATCTATCGCATGCAGTAGAACCTAGCACCCACTGATCCTTATCGTGATCATATATGTACCACATCCACCAATGTCCCGGTATGTCAACGTTATTTTCAACGCCGTTTATAGCTACTACAAAAACACCATATTTCTCATTGTAAGTATAATTAACTGTCGCAACCTTTTTTAGGGCATCAAACACTGTGCTTCCAGCGGTTAACGTTGTCTCATTGAAATATGAAACGGTACCGTTCCCATAGTCGATTATGATCGTTACTCTAATAATTGATTCTTCGAGGTTAGCGTACATGGACCTGTATTTTTCGTATAGGAGGTAGTAGTTCACAGCGAGTGTTGTAGAGATAACTGCCCAAATCAGTAATATTAGTAGAAGTGCTCTTCCTATGTACCGTGGCCCTTTCGCTTTCATTTCTACCAATTTATATAGAGGAAGCTGAAAATATAGAAATTTAAACTAACTTATCTTAAGTTGTACTATGCTATGGGGTAGGTAGTTATGAGAGAAAAATTACTTGTGTTGCTTTTAGCAGTATGGGCACTAACAGCAACAATAGCTACACTACATTTCATGAGCGGATATATGAGCTATGAGAAAAGCTATAATGCTATAAGGTGTAAGATAGCTTTTGTCAACATAATAGTTGAATTTAGCTCAAACTATAGGATTTGTGTTAACAGCACGATCGCAACATTGAATTCGAGCCTATTTGACTTGACTAGAAGATTTTTCAATATCAAGTACATTTACAGGGAGGGATTCGGAATAGAAATCACAGCAATCAACGATGTAGGGGAACCAGATACACTAGCTGGAAAGGCTAGATGGGTCGCCTACATGTATGATGAAACCGTTGGAGCATGGCATAGAATATTTGTTGGATGTGACAAAGTTATCATAGTCAAGGATGCCACATATAAATGGGTATTGGAGAGATACGGCTAAGTGTACATGGATCTGACCTCTCTCATGTCATTGATAAAGTTTTCCAAAACCTTCAAAACGGATTGGCAAAGTTCCAGAACATCTTTCTCTGACGCTATGATCGTATATGGAATTCTACCCTTTTTAAATACCTCCCATACAAAAGCATTTATTTTGTAGTCATATAGAAGACGGAGATACATCTTCTTGTCAGGTCTATATACGGGAGGGAACATAAATACTCTTCTTCTTGTATCGAAAACTATCCTTCTTTTATAGTAAAGTGGAACGGCACTTCTTCCAAAAGTCTTCATAACTTCCATTAACTTATCATAAAGTTTGTCTACAGCGAGTATCTGATGAAGTTCCACGGTTATCTGATCTCTATATTTTTCGAATTCCTCTCGCGTTAATGGAATCCCTGTTCTCCATTTGAAAAGTTTATCGTTTAGGTCTAGGCATATCCGATTTTGCATATTGTTTTCAGGAAATGTGAGCATGAGTAACGAACCTTCAAGCATTTTACTAATGTTAATTATCGGTGGGAGTCCTTTGGATTTTATCATTAGACATACTCTGTTAACTAGGGTCTCCATTGTAGCATCATACTGCTTTTTTAGCCCTAGAATGCTGGCAAGTTTATCTAGTATCCCCATCAATTCACACCATTGCTGAGTTGAGCTAAGTTTTAGTATTGAATTATAGCTAATTTAAGTTAACCATGTACACCGTAAATATAATAGATAGGCTATTGACTGGAAGCCAAGTCTTAAACTACATTAGGCAAGATAATTCTGCTAGAAGATTATGAGGATGAATCTTTAGTTAGGGAATTAACAATAGAGAATGTGATCAAGTACATGGCTTTTGTAATCCTCGTCAACTTGTGAGAAATAATAGAACAATAAAGTTTAGGAAATAGGATTTCAATAAGCTTTTCAAAAGATGCAAATTTTCTTGATTGATACGATTAAAGGACCTTCTAAAGTATATGAGAAAATTATTGAAAATATGTTATTATTAAGAGGATATAATGTGAAGTGAAAGAAAAAATAATGATATTTCTAAAAATTTCTTTTTTGCAACAAAAAGAAGAAAATACTATTAAGACTATACTCCACAAAATATTATTGATGAAAATGGAGGAAGTTGAATACAGGCCTTTATACACCTTTGATACAAATCTGGTAAAGTATGAGACCGTCGCATCTGAGATATCACATTTTAAGTTTAGGATGATTGAGTCGACAATGAAAAATATTAAAGACGCGCTTAACTTATTTCCGAAAGTTGACCCTCCATTGGATAAATACTCTTTTGGCGAAAGGAAAATGATTTACGAGGATCCATTCTCGTTTTATATCCCGTATCATTTAGACTCTGAGAATTGGGGAATATATGTGCGAGTAAATTGGATTTTAAATGATTTAAAACGGTATCTTACAGTAGTCATTAATTTCACCGAGATAAATAAGGTAGTGAGCGATTTGGGATATCAGGGGATACTTCATGCTGGATGTGATACCTACTTCACTCATTTGGCGAAGCATGCGCTCGTGCATCATGCTATCGAAGATGTTGCACTTATATTGGAGGAAATTCAAGATTGTTATGGGAAAATTTATCCAATGTTTGATAAAGTTGAAGAGGATAGATTTGCCGAGTATTTTTCATTTTCTACTTATGGGCTTGCCACATTCTATGTTTTTAGAAAGGCGCTAAGGAATATACTTGATGTAAGAAGACCTTTAGTTGATTTTGTGTTTAAGGTTATTCATGGAACTTTTCAATCTTCTCTCAGCAGGATGAGAGATTACTTTGAACAGATTACAAAGCCCTTGGAGTTTCTCTCAGATCTGCTGTATAGTTACTGGTCTGTCAATGAAGTATTGCCCTATCATCCAGTTATGAGGAAAAACATTATTGAGAAAATAAGTCCCCTCTGGGATAGCATAGTTAATTCACATATGGGATTTATTCCTCCACTATATGAAGCTATAAACTGTTTAGAGCACATTCCAGAAAATGTTAAAAGGGCTATCACCGAGGAGATATATGACAGAGTATTTGCAACTACCTTATAGGTTGCTCAGAATAAACTTTCTCGTAAACTTCTCTATAGAGCTCTTTGAGAACTTCTATGTAATCTAACTCTCCTTCCTCAACTTTTCTCATGTAGTTTTCTAGGAGCCTAGTTCTCTCTTCGGAGACCATGTCAGAGAAGTTCTTTGTAAGGAACGAGTATACTATATATGCCTTTTGTGTAGGGATGAGACGTTGCTGTCTGCATCTGACATATTCCCTTTTCTTGAGTATGGAGATTATTGCTGCGTATGTTGACGGCCTTCCTATCCCTCTTTTTCTCATTAAATCCACGACTTCTCCCTCAGTATAGGGGTATACTTCCGATGCTCTGAAGTAAAACACATCTACTATTCGGTACTCGCCTTCACTGATTTCGGGTATCATCTTAAGTGGAGGCTTATACATTTTCGTGAAGCCTTCCTCGATTATTTGGCATATGCCCTCTATTTTGGTCTCAAAATTTATTTCTGGGATTTTAACAGTTGCTTCAATAACCTTCACTTTTCCAGGAATCATTTGGCTAGCTATGAATCTTTTGAATATGATGTCGTATAGAGCATAGTGGCCCCATGAAAGTTTTTCAGGTAGTCTCAGGATACCCTCGTTTATCAATCTCTTTAGCATACTTGTGTCTATTGGTCTAGTCGGCCTTATGCACTCATGTGCTCCCCCCTCCCCCCATACTCTGGCTTTGAACATGCTTGCATCAATGTTTTCCTCAATGTATGACTTTGCAACTCCTATTCCAGTTGTTGAGACTCTGTGACTATCCGTTCTATGGTAGGTTATTAAACCTGCTTCGAAAAGGCTTTGAGCTATTCTCATAGTTTCCTCTGGTGAGAGCCTGAGTATTCTAGAGGCATCTCTTATCATTTCATCTGTTGTATATGGGGGTGGGGGGTTGATGGTATCTTCCTTGACTTTTACATCTTCGATTACTGCCTTGGATGAGAGAAGCTTTTGTTTGAACTCCTCTAATTTTTCATCTTTTCGCCTACCAGTTATCTTATGTATTCCTAAGGACACTGTTAGGTTGTTCTCCAGAGTCACCTTGAAGTTAAAGCCTTTCCTTTTCTTGTATTCCTTGTATCTTTCAAGTATCCATCCAAGAACTGGTGTTTGAACCCTTCCAGCTGAAACCTTTTTGAAAAATCTGCTTTTCCATAGGGTTTCAGTGAGTGAGAACCCTATCCAGCGATCCTCTATTCTCCTTATAATCTGCGCCTTCACAAGGTTTAGATCAATGTCTCTCATCGAGTGCAAAGCCTCTTTCACAGCCTTCCTGGTAACCTCATGAAATTCTACCCTTCTAATTTCCTTAGCGTAAGGGGATATGAGAACAGCTATGTCCCATGCTATTTTTTCACCTTCAGTATCTGGATCGGTGCCTATGAGAACTATGTCAGCTTCCTCGGCCAATTCCCTTATCGCATTTATCCTATTAAGTGAGTCGCTATACTCCTTTGATTTGCAATTTGGGCACTGATCAGAGTCGAGAAACTGATATCCACACTGCATACATCTCTTTATCGTTGAGTAAACTGGTATAAACACTTCATCTTTGACTATGACCCCCATAAATCCAGTATCTCTTAGCGTTAGATCTACTACGTGACCTCCTGTAGCGGCAATTGTTAAAAAGAATTCCTCAGCGCTAGTGTCGTATATTGGAACCCCCTCAAGCGTTCTCTTTGTAGGCTCTCCAAAGAACCATGCAATAGTTCTAGCCTTGTTTGGTGACTCAACTATTAGAAGAGCAGTTTTTCTAATATCCCTTATTCTAGGGCTTATGATGCCTCTTCTTAGATCAGCTATCAGTTTTCGGTCTCTGTCAATTTCCTCTAGGAGGGATTCTATGTTAACCTCTCTGAAATCAACGAATTGAATATCTTCAAGCCATTTTAATCTGCTAAGCAACCCTCTAAAGGCCTTTTCATTGTCAACTATCAGCACTGATAAGCCCTTCGTCATTCCACCTATAAACATTCTAGAGGTTCTTCCAGAAGCTTGCAGATATGCTACAGCATCTGCTGTGATTAAATAAGCATTTTCCTCGAGAGTTAACCTGGGTGAAGTTTTTATTTTCTCTTTGATATCCTCTCTTTCAAGGAGTTTCTGAAGTTGATCTCTTATTTCCAGTATTCTCTGTCTAATGTGCTCGAGTCTTCCAGTCAGCTGTTCATTTTCGACTATAGCTCTGTTCAAGATAAGTTCTTGTTCAGAAGTTAATCTTGAAAGCGTTGTTCTAAGCCATGAAAGCTTTCTACTCCACTCATCGAGCTCCTCCCCTTCAAGGAGTTCGACTATATTGGCTAAAAGTATGAAGAGCTTAAATGTATGAAATCTTTCTCTGAGATCTAGGGATATCTTGAATTTGGGAATGCCTGCAAAAACAGCGTACCTAACGGTTTCGGGTAGATCTAATCCTCTGGCTAGGGGGCTTCTATAACTTGCAACTCCAACAAGTACCTCTATTTCTCCATTAACGAATTGATCAAGCAATTTTTTCCTAGCGGAGGTGTAGGCTTCGGCTTTAATACCGTGCTCTTTAAGCGTTTTAGCAAGGGTGGTAACGTATTCGCTTCCCTTATCCATTGGAGCAAATACAAGTCCACCTTTTCCAAGTCTTTTTACAAGATCAACTACATGTTCTTCAATGCTTTTCTCGGGGAAAAGGTATGCGTCTACAACGTTTCTTTCACCTTCAACTCTCCTGCCAACTTCAAAGTTAAGTA
>DRAE01000074.1 GCA_011041895.1 Candidatus Bathyarchaeota archaeon | reverse complement strand
TCGGGGAAAAATGCATGTAGACTAACTGTACGGAGAAGACTTGCAGAAGAGGGATAAAACTTATTAGAATGATAAAAGTTAGGAGTAGGACCTTCTTACTCATTTAACTCTTCCTCCAGTTTTCGTTCGATAACTTCTCCCCCGGGGTTTAGCTCGGAGAAAACCTGAGCTTGAAAAGTATATATTTTGACATCTTTTCTAAGCCATGAATCTGGTGGAAGAAACGCTTTAATACAGCACTCGCAAAGGAATGTCTCAGGATCCCATTTATACTCTACTGGAACCTGTGGTAAGAGAAGCCCTTTATATGGTCCATGCTCCACTATTAGTCCATCTCTTCCAATCTTTATTAATGAGGGATATTGTCTAGGGTCATCTACTTCTAGCAGTTTCGGCCTCGTTAACACGCTAACCTCTATAATTATACTTGTAAGCTCAGTCAGGGAGACGGGGTTGAAACGAGGATCGTTAACAGCTGCATCGATTGCAGAGTCGATAGTTGCCTCTACAAGTGGAAAGAGAGGATATGGGCGCCCTATGCATCCTCTAAGCTCTCTCACAGTTTTCTCATCCGACTTATATAGCTTTTCAAGAGTGACAAAAACTCCTCTTTTATCCCAGAGCCTACTAGGGGTATCCTTTGGAGGTGAAATCCTACGAGCATCTTTAATGTAGCTTTCTACAGCTTTTCTAGCTAGTCTGACTAGAAACTCCCCCTCTCTAAGTGTTAGTTTTTCCTCATTCATTTTTGGCCACTTGCAGAGTTTTACTTATATTCTTCCAATGTTTGCCTATCCAATACTCTTTATTACATTTTCTACATACCCATAATATCTTTGAGCCTTCAATAGCCTTGAGCACGAGCTTTTCATTACATATGGGGCAGCGTGTTCGCTCAGCATTAAACTTGACTTCAATAATTCCCATCTCACGTAGTTTTCTGAGCTGCATCGCTATCTCCATGTTGCTGTCTATATAGCATGCGTTAAAGCCTCTCTTGCAAGCTGTGATAAATAAATCCTTGTCTCCGGTGATCAATATTGCATCTGGAGTTTTAGCCAGTTTATCGAGGATTTCGTTATCGGATTCGTCTCGTACATATAGAGTGTTATATCCTAGGATGCGGAGAAACCTTGTGAGCTTGCCTAACATTGCATCAACTAACAGTACCTTTTCTCCTCCACTCATTGATCACTTCTCCAGGTTTTACATTCTCATAAACCACCCTATCACGCATGACAATCATACCATTTACTATAGTAATAGATGGAATACCTTTAACCGTCACCCCTTCAAATGGTGTTAACTTTGACATAGAGTATAGATCTTCTCCTCTAATTTTCCATTTTGCCTTCATATCAACTATAGTTAAGTGCGCCTTTGACCCTTCACATATATCATGCTTTAAACCGAGCAACTTGCAAGGGGCATCGTGCAAAACTCTTTTAATTAGTGAGAGACTAATCACGCCCTTATTGACTAAGTTTAAGAGAAGAGGCAACATCGTCTCAGCACCAGCTATTCCGGGGGGAGCTTTTGCAACATCCTCAGCTTTTTCAGTTAAAGCGTGTGGAGCATGGTCGCTTGCAACAATATCTATCAAACCTTCGGAGAAATATCTCAGTAGTCTTCTACGGGTATGACTTGACCTTAGCGGAGGCGTAACCTTAGCAATGCTCTTGAATTTACCCAAGTGCCTTTTACTTAGAAGAAGATGATGAGGGGTTACTTCCATAGTTAAATTCTTCAACTTCCTTTTTCTTTCAAGAATAAGTTTAACTGTGGAAGGCAGCGTCACATGGCATATGTGTGCTTTCAATGCTCCATCATATCGATTCATGAACTTAACCAACCAATTCAAGATGTACTTTACCGCTGATGTTTCAGCAGAGGCTTTCATAGGCCAACTGCCACTGGTTTCTCGAGTATCTTCGGCATGAAAAGCTACTACAATAGTTTTAGATGAAACTTTAGAAAGAACCTCTGAGAGTTCCCCTTCATTGTATGGGTTGAAGTCCAGGAAGTTGGTTCTTGAAAAGTCTATCTTGAAAAAGTATGTCAAAGTTACCAGCTTGAGTATGTCTCTCTTGCTAGGGAAGGCTGTAAAAAGCACGTTTACATAAAGCTTTCCCTTAGCCTCATCGATTCTTTTAACCAATATCCTATAAGAGTTCACCGGAGGAAGAGTGTTTGGCATATCTACAGCACATGTTACTCCTCCAGCTGCTAAGGCCATTGTCCCTGTTTCAAAAGTCTCTTTATAGCTTAGCTTGAAGTCCCGTAAATGTACGTGAACATCAACCAGACCTGGTAAGACTATGTTGCCTTTGAGATCCACTCTTTCATCTGCGTGTTCATGTACTATTCTTGAAACCTTTACAATTGAACCATCGTCTATACCGATCTCAGCTGGTATGAGCTGATCCCCTATAAGAAGCTTCCCATTTTCTAGTTTTAAGTCAATAGTCATTAGCTAAGTTCTATGAGCTTGACCATTATATCTCTTTCAGTAACGATTCCAACTATGGTTCGCTTCTCTGAAATTATTGGAAGGGCGCCAATGTTGTTCCTAGTCATCAGCTCAAGTGCTTCACTTATTGTCATGTTTTCCCCGGCTGTAATCACAAATGGAGTCATTATTCTGTTTACGGGAGTTTGTAGCAGCTCTGATAGTTGAGGTAGTTTAGCTATCCTGAACGCCATCTCCGATGCAAAGAACTTTACTATGTCCATGCTTGTGAGGATTCCTGTAAGCTGGAACTTTTCATTAAGGGCTGGAAGCCTCCTGAATCCAAACTCTATCATGGTTCTGCAAGCTTTCATAAGTGGGGCGTTTTCCGATATTGAAATTACATCTCTGCTCATGATCTCGCTTATTGGGCTACCTATTCTGGTTCCGCTTAGAATTCGGAGAATATCTCGCTCAGTAATTATCGCTTTTAGAATATCATCTTCATCAACTATAGGTACACCGCCAATGTTATGCTTAAGCATTATCTCAATGACGTCATCAATGGATGCGTCCTCATACACGAAAATTGGTGGGGTATGCATTATCATCTCTATTGGCGCGTTCAATGCCTTGTAGAGGTTTCCATAGTATCTTTTCTCTACTATTTTGTACTTGCCCCCTCCTCCAAAGTAATTGACGATGTCAGTTGAAGTAAGCATTCCTATAAGCTTCTTAGAACCTGCATCAACCACTGGAAGTCTCCTAAAATTCTTTTCACTTAGTAGCTTCACAGCATTTATTACAGGAGTAGTTTTACTAACGCACACTGGATTGAGAGTAGCTACTTCGAGAAGTTCAGATGGCCTCTCAGGCTTCTTTGACCTATATTTGCGTGGGCCAACTTCTTTAACAGGTTTTGAATAGGATGGTCTTCTATACATTTAGATCACTACTCAGATTCTTCCCCGGAGAAAGCTAAATAGCATTCAGGACATAGAAATCTATCATCGACTCTTCTAAGTTCAGAAGACCATGACCCACATTCGTCACAGAAGCCAGAATATGCGGCTTCAGCTTTCTCCACAACCTCTGTTGGAGCCTTGTAAGAAAGTATCTCCATGAGGGCTGGCATTACTTTCTGTACATCAGTCATTGTAAGTATGCCCACGATCTTGCCTTGAGCGTTCTTCACGAGCAGCCTCTTCGTTCCATGTCTATTCATTAGGTCTAATGCTTCACGTATAGAAGCTTCTTCGTCGATTGTAATGAGAGGAGTAGACATTATCTTTTCAGCTTTAGTTGATAATGGCAAACCCTTTGAAAGAGCTCTTGTGATAATGTCTCTCTCAGTTACTATTCCTATAGGATCCCCTGTTTCCTCTGAAACTATGATCACGCTTCCGATATTGTGTTTTGTCATTAGTTTGCTTAACTCAACTATATCTGCAGTTTGTGGAGCAGTTATTAGATTCTCACTCATAATATTTTTTACTTTTAGTGTATACTCCTCGCCCATTATTCTCTAACATAATTTCATTTACTTAAAGCTAAAAGCTTTTTCCATAAGCTTAACGGAGCGTTTATTGTTGAGAAGCAGCGTCAAGTTATGAACTGTGGATAAGTCAAATTCAAGACCAGCTACTTTGAGAACTTTCTCAAGTTTCCTAAGCATGTGAACCAGTTGTCGATGGTCGTCGCCTATAAAAGCCACTGAGGAAGCGTATTTACTTTTACCTTTAGCAACCTTGTATGAATTTATCAGGCCTTCAGCTAAAAAGATTAGCCCCTCATCCTGAGCATTATCACAGTTTTCCCTCAAGGAGGCGACTATTTTAAGAGCTCTTTCCAAATTTCCTTCAGATAATGCCTTCAGCACACTCCTAATGGAATACTTGCCATCATGCCTCTTCGACATCCTCTATGCCACGCTCCGTTATTTTGAACACAGCTTCTCTTATTGGGAGATGCGGGCTTGCAACTACTCTGGCTACTCTTATGTTGTCCCTGCTACTTCTAAGGGATATTCTTGTTGTGCTAGTGTGCGCAACTATATGTCCTCCAACATGAATGGTTGGTTCAAACATGAAAACTGCATCTGGTCTAGCCATCACTTGATTAGTTACAACAACCACTAGATCAAATGCCAAGCTCAGCCTTAGCAAGTCATGCATGTGAACATTTAGAAGCTGTTGTCTTACAGCCAACGTTTCCCTACCAACGTACTCGCTTCTGAAGTTTGATGTTAGGGAGTCAACTATGATCAGCTTGATATTCTCATCCTTTATGAACTTTCTAGCTTCTCTTATCAGAAGCATCTGGTGATGAGAGTTGAACGCTGCTCCTCTTATAACGTTATGTAGGGCTTCATTTGGATCAATGCCGAAGCGTTCAGCTATAAGCTTGATCCTTTGTGGGCGAAAACTATTTTCAGTGTCTATATATAGGCAAGCCCCCTCTAGCCCACCCTCCTCCCTTGGAAGCTGTACCGTAACTGCTAGCTGGTGGCATATCTGAGTTTTACCGCTTCCGTAGGGGCCAAATATTTCAGTTATAGCTCTACTTTCAAATCCTCCTCCAAGTATGTCATCAAGAGCTCTGCATCCACTAGTTAACCTAGGTGATGAAACGTATCTCTTGAAAATTTCATCTCCTCTCTCAAACTTTAGAAATGAGCCTATAGCTTCCCTTGCAGCTTTAACTATTTTCTCAGCTGTGGCTTTCCCTATGCCTGTATCTTGGGACAGCTGCTCTGGTGGAGTTATGGCAATGTACTCTATGCTAGTATACCCTTGTGCTCTAAGCTTGGCAGCTGTTGAAACACCTACGCCTGGGAGATCCTCTATCGTTATTATCTTTCGCTTACTTTTTCCCTTACTTTTTACTGATGGGCTCTCGCTCACTGTTACCCCACCAACTATAGAGAAGAAAGGAGAAGTTTAAATATTGAAAATTTAAATGATTCACGTAATAAGGGGAGAGATCTGTGAAAGTATTAGGCGGCGAATATTTCGCGTACCTCTTTGTCGATTACATATATGAGTTCATCTAGTCCATCACCGGTTCTCGCGGATATGGGGACTATTTCAAATGGAACCATTTCTGAAATGAACTTTCTCTTTTTCTCAACTATTTGAGGGGTTACCTGGTCTATTTTGTTTAGAACGACAATTAGGTTATCTGGATACTTGCCTCTAATTTCTTTTAGAATGCTCATTCCCTCATCCACCTTAATGGTTAAGGTCTCCAAGGAGTCGTTTACATCAAGGAAGAATAGTATAAGGTCTGCCATTTTAATATCTAGAACGTTGATCTTAAAGGAGTGAATTAGCTGTGGGTCAAGGTCTATTACGAAACCGATCGTGTCTATTAGCAGTGTTTCGATTTTGGAGGGAAGTATTAGGCGCGAGTATTTACTGGATAGTGTTGTGAACGGCATGCTACTTACAGGCTTGTCTAGACCAGTTAAAGCGTTGAAGAACGTTGTTTTTCCAGCGTTAAAGAAGCCTGATGCACAGAGTATTGGGATTCCGGATTCCTTGCGTCTTTGAAGCTCTATAAGCCTTCTCTTATAGTGTTTCTCTATTTTTTGTTTCACGATTTTTATGGATTTCTTGAGCATTGCAAGCTTCTTGTGATATGCATACTCACCCATGCTCCTGAAGAATGCTCTTTCCTTTTTGTATCTAAGCGAGGCTTGTAGCTTTATGTAAGGGGCTAGTTTCTCGAGTATTGCAAGTTTTATCTGCAACTTTGACAATGTATCAGCAGCATTTATCTCGAATATTTTAAGGGTGACCTCATATCTGTCCAGTACCTCGCATCCAAATGCTCTGGTAAGATTATGCTTTTGACTCGAGCTTAATGTATTGTACACGAAAACTGTGTCAATGTCAAGATCCTTTACAAGCTGCCTTATCTCCTCAACTTTACCCTTTCCAAATAGCGTACTCGACTTCGGATATTTTCTAGTCTGTATAACGGTTTTGAGAATGGTATAACCTAGAGCATTTATCAGCTCTCTAAAGCATTGAAGTTTTATCCTATAAAGTAGGTGATCGTGAATATCTGTTTTGAGCATGCATACTATCCCGTAGGGTACCCTCTTTTTAGGAGTTTTGTTCCTTGACTTTTTCTTTCCCATATGCCTCTTTCACCCTCTTATAATGTTTACTTAGTAGAGCCTTAACTTCCTTGAATTTTTCAATGTAGTTAATGGCTATCTCCTTATCATCAAAGGAAATTAAAACGTTTCCTATGTCTAGGATCTTGGATAAAATGTTTGATGAAAGTGACACTGATGAAAGCATCCCTATGTTTATCAGCATAGTTTTCTCCATGAACACTCCCTTGGTGAATGATATCATGTTTTCACCTATTACAAGCTTAGTCTTTCTACGGGAAGCCTCGATGTATAACATATAGATTAAAATTATTACAGTCACCCCTGGAAATGGTAGTGAATATCCGATAAGAAAACCAGTGAAATTGTAGATGACATATCCAAAAGTTTGACCATATAACCAGATAAAGTAATCGTATAAACTTTTCCAAGCATTAATGGTTAGCACATACCGTAGGCCGGCAAAGAAGGATATCAGAAGAATAGATTTAATCACTGCTGGAAGCAGAACTATTGGATGCTGCTTGAACTCCCTACTTTGTTTTTGGGAAGCCATATTCATTTATCAGCCACTTAATATACATTTCAACTCCCTTTTTAAATGGAACCTTAATTTTCCATCCAAGGCTAAACAGCTTAGAGCAGTCGACACGAATCATATATACGTCTCCAGGCCAACCAGCTTTTCCACCAGTATATTCTATAGCGACATCCTTCAAGCCTAGCGTCTCAATCACAATTTTGGCGATTTCCCTAACCGTGATAACTTCGGGTGAGCTAACGTTGAAGGCATCAAATCTTCCAGTTTCAGCTTTAGCTACAAGCAGGGTAGCTTCGACGCAGTCGCTTATATAAAGATAGGACTTGCATTGCATTCCATCTCCTAGAACAGTAAGCTTTTTGGGGTTACTTCTAAGCTTCATGAAAAAGTCATAGATTACGCCTCTGGTTGATCTTGGCCCATAGATGTTTCCATACCTTAAACTTACAGCCTTTATACCATAGAGATAGGAGTATGCACGCAGATACATCTCACATGAGGCTTTGGAGGCCCCGTATATGCTTATTGGATCAAGTGGATGATCCTCACCAGCTGGCTTACTTGATAAACCATATATCGTTCCACCAGAGGAGGCGAATATGAATTTCTCCACGTCATTTATTCTGCAAGCTTCTAACATCGTCAGTGTTCCTATTGTGTTGCAACTGAAATCCTTGAGAGGGAATTTCACGCTTAACCTTACATCTGGTTGAGCAGCCATGTGAAAAACAGCATCTACTTCTCTAGTAATTTTCTTCATGAGATTTAGATTTCTCACATCAGCTTTGACAAAATCCACTACTCCATTCTCAACGTGTTTCTCAATGTATCTTGTCGTCGAATAAGATAGATTATCTATTACAATAACTTTTTCTGAATTCTCTATCAATTTGTCGACTAGGTGGCTACCTATAAAGCCGCATCCTCCAGTGACAATGACTTTCCTAAACTTCATTTTGATATAAAAAAATAATAGCATGGGAAAGAAATAATTGAGAGCATGGAAGAGAAACTTAAAAGAGTCACTCTCTTGGATACAAGCAATATAGAGAATTTAAAAAACATGCTTGGGAAGGCTTTGAATGATGGTAGAACATTGCTAATAGTAGGGGCGTGCAGCGCGGATTATATTGGAAGAGCAAGATCTGAACTAACTATCGGTGACAGGATACTTATCATAAAAAGTGATAGGTCGGTTTTGCTTCACCGTCCAAGAAGCTATAAGCCTGTGAATTGGCAACCCTCAGGAAGCATAGTGAACATATCCAGTAAAGAAGGAAGATTGGTCATTAAGTGCATAAGAGAAAGGCCTAGAGAAACCTTGATTGTTAAATTTAGCGAAATCTACACAGCTGCCATACTTAACTTAGAAGATGAGGGAGTGTTTTCACTCTATGCATCCGAGGAGGACATGAGAAAAGCCATCTTAAAGAACCCGGATATAGTTGAGGAAGGGCTTAAACCTGTAAGTTTTGAAAGGCCAGTAACTTCTGGATTCATAGATATAGAGGCCATAGATAAGAATGGAAACATTGTGGTTATTGAGATTAAGCGTAGAACAGCTGACATTGATACAGCATTACAACTTGCAAGATATGTCAAAGACCTTGAAAAGATCAAGGGTGTTGGAAAAGTTAGAGGAATAGTTGTGGCTCCGAGAGCTACAACAGAGTTTAAGAGACTGGCGCGAAGCTTAGGGATAGAGTTTAAACCTCTATCTCCTAAAAGATGCCTTGAAATACTCTATGGAACAGAGGAGAAGCGGGAAATTACATTAGATGAGTTTATTTCCTGAAGTTTATCACCAGCAGATTCTCGTCCATAGAGGCAATCACCGTTCTAAGATCCTCGTCCAGCTTATTTTGATGCAGAAATCGATTTAGGATCTTCTTCAATTTCCTCCTGCAGAATACAATATCATCGGGAATTTCCAGTATCAGTTGATTTAACTCGGCTTTGATCTCACATTCTTGCACTTTCTCACGTAGGTATTCCTCAAGCTTTCCAATGTAGCTTTCGTCAATTTCTTTTAAGTCGGTTACATCTATCTTGAACGCAGGCATGTATCATCTACTCCCCGAAGTATTCTTTATCGTTCCACACCCTAGAGTCCTTGGGTAACTTTAACCCATGAGCATCCGCAAACCTAGAGTACATCTTTGTCTCGGAAACTTTCTTATCGCCACTGTATACACCATATCTCCATTCGTCATATGGCTTTTCAGGTGGAGTTGTCATTCTGATGAACTTAATCTTAACTATTTCCATTCCCCAGCGTATTACACCGTTCTTGTCGACGTACGTTGGAGTCAACACTATTGGATACGGTGCATGATTGACAAGCTCGAGAGTTAGTCTGAAAGGTTTTGTATAACCATGGCCGGCATTTAATGTTCCAGCAGTTAATTGGTCTAGGCCAACTCTAGCAACTGAGGTAACAGCCTCGATGTCACCCATAAAATTTTTTGATACGCCAATGTACTCAAATGTCTCAGCTAAAATGAACTCTTGTGGTTTGAGTGTTATTGGTTTCGTGGAAATTATCTCCTCCGTTAAATCCATAAGGGAGTTTCTGTCCATGGGATTGACTGGATGATTGACTTCTTTGAATCTTCTGAATCTACATCCTAAGTGTAGATAGTAGCAGTTTGGTCCTTGAAATATGTCAAAGTAGGGGTCTATAATTATCTCGCCGCTTTTCTTCTTCACCAGTCTAGCAACTTCATAATCTGCCAGTATAGCCATAGTAGACCACTACTTCCCTGGACTGATGATTATGTATAGGATATTATTGCCTCTAATGAATATTTTTCCGTAGCCTATTCTCTTCTCCTCGTCTATTATCTCCTGTGCATTTTGTAGGATCACATTCATGTGCTCATCGCACTCGATTAGTCTTCCAACGTATATACTATTGTCCTTTAATTTTAGCCTAACATTGCTACCGACGCTTTTCATTAGTAAGGTTAGTGGTCGCATGTCTCAACCCTGTGATTCTTGTTATCTATCATGATATTTAATATGAGTTTATTAAGTATTACTGTCGTGCACTCGGCGTATGGGCAATACATTTATTTTGAGTATCCTAGAGGGGCCGGGAATCAGCTCCATAAGCTTCGTTTTATCAACTTTAAAGCCTAGTTTCTCATGGCATTTTGAGAGAATTTTGTCGGCTATAATTTTCTTGTCAAGGTTTCCAGGAACTAGGAGAAAATATATGTCAGAGTTGCGTGAAACGTTTTCCTCGGACCCTATCACAAATTTGTAAATTGAATTTTCAACTTTTACTCCTATACATAGGCGAAGTTGAACTCCTCGAATGTAGTTTTTCTTCCCCTTAATCATAAAGCTACCTCTTGGAAGATACTGTCCTGGAGGAGGAGCTTTTGAGACTTGATTCGGTTTAACCCAGTAGACGTCGATTGCTGAAAAACCTTCTCTCCATGCCTTGGAGTAGCATGCCGTTATCAAGGCAGCTTCTTTTAAGACAGCCTCTGGAACAGTTGTTTCCCTACCGCATTTAATTAACGTGAAGGGTGAGCCATGTATATCAGCGTGTAGGACAATGTCATATTTTTCACAGTATTTTTTGATTAGGGCTTCATTTGTATAAGCATCTCGTCCAGCTACTATCATAAAGCCGTCAACAATGATCCACCTAAATTTTTCATACCATTTCCTAGCCGTTATTAACTTGGGTTTCCATGTTCTAGCTTTGTCTTCGATCTCTCTCACACCTTTTCTAAGCTTCTCTATTCTCGCGTCAAACTCTTCAAGGACTTTTCTAAGTCTCTTGGCTTTCTCCCTATATTTTTTGACTTTGTCATAGAGCGTATTTGCTGTGAGCGATGGTTTCTCATATATGGGTAGCTCTATATATTCGCCATTGAGTTCGACTAACACGGTCTTAGTTTTGAAGTTAACATTTTTAAGCACAGGATACTTGAGTTGTAGCTCCTCTATCTTGGATGTATCCTTGCATTCTTGAATTTCATTAAGTAGGCTTGTTAGCATGTGAATGTTCTGATATATAAGCTCTGCTCTTCGCCTATATTTCGAGGATTTTTCTAGGAGGCGTTTCAAGTGCTCTTCCTGTCTAACACGCAATAGAATTAGCTTCTCCAGCTCAGCTCTCAATTTCTCAGTTTTTTCCTTTTCGGAAACCTTCAGCATATTAAAAGTGAAAAATCTATCTATGGCTTCTGTGAATGTCTCGTATATTTCCTCCCTCTTACCCTCATAGATTTTAAACTGAAATGGAACAACGTCTATCATGTTATCATCTTCAAAAATTATTCTTGGAGATCTTCTTTCGCTTAGTAGTGAGGCTATACACTCTGCAACGTCCCTTGCATTTTCATCTAGCAAATCTTTCTCGGAGACGCCTAACCTTTTAAGAACTTCACTAGCTAGCACTTTCCCTAAACCAACTATTCTTGAGATGTCTGCTGCTTTGGCACCCTTAACTGCTACCTCTATTTCCTTAGGGGGAGATAAAGGGGTGACATTGGAAAAAGATGGGGGAAGCCTATACTTTTCCCCGACTGCAAGCGTCCTATCCCTTAACCTGCGCACTCTTAGGAGAGAAATTATTTTACCTTCATTATCTGTGAGCAGTATGTTGCCTTCCCTTATCAGCTCAATGTACATGTCATATTTTTCAGAACCTCTTTGGAAGGAGATTCTAACTATTCTCTCAAAGTCTACTTGTGTGATATCTGTGATCTTGCTTCTGTTCAAGTACTTTCTAAGGGACATGCAGAATGCAGATGGCTTTTTAGGCTTCTCGAATTCAAACTTTGTTATCGTGAGATATTTTTTACAGTTAATGACCAGGTTCTTGTAGGCACCCTTGGATCTAACTTTCAAAATTACAGTGTCTTCTGGAATATGATATATTTTAGCAACGACACCACCTACTATGGCCTCCCTTAACTCTGGCACTAGGTAATATATATCAAGACTATTCAATACCTCTTTCATAGTCATGTCCTCGGATGAAGTGTTACGTGAGAGGTCAAAGATATATTGGTTCAGGATGGTTCTCGGTCTATTTATAGGAGTTTTATGCACGTTATTAAAGTTGTCAGGCAGCAGAGGGCTAGCACTAGCGATCGTAACTTATATTTTGTCAATAATAATTGCAAAAAATGTACTGCCAATTAACGCTGAAAAGCTTGAGGAGATGGACTTCTATAAGGAGGGGATAGGAGTATACTTTATTTCATGGATGTTTTTCTGGGTGTTAACATTTAACTTAGCAAATGTAATTACAGGCTAAGCGTAATCAGACTGCCCATCACTCTTCATTGCCGAGAGCTCTGAATAGAAAGCTCTTCATCATCCTATAATTCATAAGACGCAACCGGGAATTATTTTTATGTTGTAGATTAATTGGTAAAATGTAATGAACCCGGTAAAAAACATAGTTGTCACAGGTGGCGTACTTTCAGGACTTGGCAAGGGCATTGTGACATGCTCAATAGGAAAATGCTTACAAGTCCGCGGCTTTAAGGTTAACGTTATTAAAATTGATCCCTATCTGAACATAGATGCTGGAACAATGAACCCCTACATACATGGAGAAATATTTGTGCTCGATGACGGGTACGAGGCGGACATGGACCTTGGAAACTATGAGAGATTTCTCGACCTTTCACTTTCGAGAATCAATAACATAACTACAGGGCAAGTTTATTTGGAGGTTATAAAGAGGGAGCGGCGAGGAGACTATCTTGGAAAATGCGTTCAAATAATACCGCACATCACCAACGAGATAAAGAGTAGAATAAGGCTTGTCGAAAGAAAGAGTAGGCCTGATGTACTGATAATAGAGGTTGGAGGAACTGTAGGAGACATTGAGGGCCTACCATTCCTAGAGGCTCTTAGACAGCTAGCCCTTAAGAAGGGACATGACAACATGATGTTTGTGCATGTGACGCTAGTTCCTACTTTGTCCACGACTGGAGAGCAAAAAACTAAGCCTACACAGCATAGTGTACAAGAGCTTAGAAGAATAGGAATACAGCCCGATATCATCATCTGCAGATCTACAAAACCTCTGAGAAAGGGGGCACGAGAAAAAATAGCTCTATTCTGTAATGTTGATATCGAATGCATCTTTTCGCTTCCGGATCTAGACGTCATATATGAAGCTCCACTTTATCTAGACCAGCAAGGACTTGGAGAGACTGTGCTTAGAAGGCTTAAGCTTGAGCATAGGAAACCTGATTGGAGTTCTTGGAGGAAAATTGTTGACGGGTTTAAGAATACCGTTGACACGATCACTGTAGGTTTATGTGGCAAATATGCCGAGTTAAAGGATGCTTATGTGAGCCTTATAGAAGCCTTAAAGCATGCAGCAGCCTATAGGAGGGTTGCTGTCGACATTAAGCTTATACCCAGTGATAGAATAGAACAGGGAAAGCTTTCCATAAATGTTCTCGACAGATTTGATGGAGTAGTTGTTCCAG
Source organism: Candidatus Bathyarchaeota archaeon (assembly GCA_011041895.1). Classification (GTDB taxonomy): domain Archaea; phylum Thermoproteota; class DRAE01; order DRAE01; family DRAE01; genus DRAE01. Next base: position 4,936 of record DRAE01000074.1, on the reverse strand, counting down.
GAGGATTTGGAGAAAGAGGCGCTGAGGGGAAAATAGAGGCTATAAGATACTGTAGAGAAAATGAAAAACCTTTCCTTGGACTATGTTTCGGATTTCAGCTTGCTGCAGTAGAGTATGCCAGGAACGTAGTTAAACTTGAGGGGGCTCATAGTGAGGAAATCGACCCTAATGCAAAACATCTTGTAGTAACTCTTCTACAAGAGCAGAAACAGCTCAAGGAAAAAGGGGGCACAATGAGACTCGGATTACATAAGATCTCCATCGTGAAGGGGACGAGATTATACTCCATCTATGGTCGCGAAGAAATCTATGAGAGACACAGACACAGATATGGCTTAAACAATGAATATAGGGCACTTCTTGAAAAACATGGATTAGTATTCTCTGCGTTCAGCGAACATGGTGAAATAGTCGAGGCATTAGAGATACCAGATCATCCATATTTCATAGCGACACAGTATCATCCAGAGTTTATTTCAAGACCTGGTAAACCTGAACCAGTATTTTTAGATTTCATAGATACTATCTTACGTTTGAAGAATGCTTCACGCAGCTAGGGTATATAGGCAGTTAATAGATAGAGACTTCAAAGTTTTGAAATTTCTCGAAGACCAGGCTCCAAGGTACTACTACGTTCCAATGGAGATTATTGTTAAGAGTCTTGGAATGACTGAAAGCAAGTGTGAATACACGTTGAGAAAACTGCATAAGCTTAAACTTATACGAGCAAGGAGAAAACCTTACCTTGGATTTTATATTAACATGCATGGATATGATGCCTTGGCAATAAATGCATTAGTAAATAGAGGCGTTATCGAGGCTATAGGAGACAAGATAGGGGTTGGAAAGGAGTCTGACGTATATACAGCTTTAACATCCTCAGGGGAAAGAGTTGCAATAAAGTTCTTTAGAATAGGAAGACTCAGCTTCAAGCATATTCAAGTTAGGAGGGCATATTATCTAGAAGCTGAACCTAGGAAACAGTTGACTTGGATTAAAAGATCTATGATATCTGCCAGAAGAGAATACAGAGCACTTAAAAGGCTACATCCAGAGGTTAGTGTTCCAAGGCCAGTAGCTCATAATAGACACGTGGTCGTCATGGGCGAAATATACGGGATACCACTGAGCGACGTTAAAGACTTAGATGACCCATCGTACGTTCTTGAACTTATAATTAACAACCTGAAGAAAGCCTATGAAAAGAACATTATACACGCGGATTTCAGCCATTACAATGTCATGGTTACTGAGGAAGGAGTTTTGCTAATTGATTGGCCACAGTATGTTCATAGAAAGCATCCGTTAGCAAATGAATATTTGAGAAGAGACGTTGAGAATATAGTGAGATTTTTCTCCCGAAAATTTAGGATAAATGTAAGTTCTGAGGAGGTTATTGCGTATATTCTCGGAAGCGCTCCTCAAGAATAATTTCCTTTAGGTCTCGCGTAATTTGCTCTCTAACCTTTTTCTTCCAAGCATCCACAGCTTCCTCAAGTTTCTGAGTTGCTATATAATATGTCCCAGCCTCTAACTTTATGTGACCTTTTAGGAATTCTCCGTCAATTACTGGGATATCGTATTTTTCAAAGATTTCAAGTGCTTGATCTGAAAGTTTGGATTTCATGACGATGATGGCTTTAATCCTTTTCTTAACTATGTTTAAAGCTGTACTTTTACCTCCACCACTTGCATCCTCTAAGAGGACAACATCTCCATCTTGGATAAGTCCCTTCTCGATGAGATCATCGATTACGGAAGAAGTGAACTTAGGCACAGGCACAAGTATTGTGATTTCGCCCTTCACAGCTCTTCTTCTCAGGGAGTTCATGATGTTTATTTGCTCTCTTAAGTTACGATTTTCAGATTCAAGTTTTCGGATATAGCTTCTAAGAGATTCTATTTGTCTCTTCATGTCCTGGAGAGTTTTTTCACGCATAACGTCGGACTTAAGCTTTGAAATCTTCTGGTTAAGTTTTTCGATTTCACCGAGTAAAGCCTTCTCACGTCTCCTATACTTTTCGATCTCCCTTTCGAGATTTTCAACCTTCTCTTTAAAGAGAGATATGATGCGATCTCTCTCGGAGATCTGCTTTTTCAATGTTTCTATTCTACTAGTTAACAGCTTTTCATCGATTTTCTTAACCGATTTTTTCGAACCAATCTCTCCTAGGAGAACTTTTCTAATGGCATCCTTTAAGTTAACGTTTCTCACTATGAGCGATTTAACCTCCTCTCTGTCAATGTCCACTGAAAGATAGTCTATGACCCTATCCACTGTTTCAAATAGTCTCTTATATGTCAGAAATGCTCTGATAGCTGCTGAAATCGCATCTCTTTCGTGCACATCAAGCTCAGATATTGAACCAGCGAAGTGTTTTTTGAGAAGCTCCATTTTATCTCTTGAGGAGAGATTTCTTGGTGGATATGAGAGCACTGCATTGAATTTGGAAGCTATCTGCTTTGCAAGCTGCGGTGGAGGATTAACGTCCACACCTATGATCAATGGGACGCCAAAAAAGAGTATTCTACTTATGATTTCATCCATGTGAAACTCCTTTTTGCTCTCTGTATGAAGCAGCCTCATGTCTAGATCAAAGATCGCAATTGCCGTTGTCATGCCAGGGTCGATTCCTACAATGAGTTTTCTTTTAGGTAGACTTGGAAGCTTGGATTCCTTACCCTCTTCTATGAATGTAATTCTTCTCCTTCTGACGGGTTTGATTTCTACATTGACATCCTGTGAACCTTTTAGACCTCTTAAAACTCTATGGATGACACGATATGGAACGTAAACGTTGAATAGGGCACGCTTAACTCCAAACTTGCTTTCCTCACAGTACATGTCGAAGGCAATCTTGTTCTTCTTCAGTATAGATGCTATCTCGTTGGTTACAGTAGCAACCTTCGCTTCAACCATCCTAGCTAATCTTAATGCACTTGAACCTCCCCTGCCGGGACTTCTGCCTCTCGACACTATGATCTCACATTCATCTTCGAACAATTTAACTTTACATCCACATCCTTTATGGGCTAACACCGCCGCTGTCTCAGCTTCTTGGATACTGCTTCTTGGAATTGGTAGATTATGCATTTTAGCTATCTTCTGAAGTGAAAGCCCCTTAAATGGGGGGCCAGTTACTTGGATTATCTCGACTCCTGGAAAATTCTCAAATATAGAAAAGATCTCGGAGGCTGATCCAAGCTCAAATATGTTGTCGACTGCTATCATTGATGGATTAACTTCCTTTATCAGGGAAATTAAATCTTGAACACTTAAGCCTTGTAGTCTTCGAATAGAGCGTTCCCCATGCTTGAAAATTGCGACTGAGAATGTTTTGCGGCTTGGCTCAATGTCTATGCCGATAATTATCTTCTTAGCCATACAGTCACTTATAAAATAAGAGCTAGTCCCTTAAGTAGATATAAACAGTATGCCCAAGAACTTGCCCTGGAAGCCCCTTTCTGAAGGTGGCCAACCAATGATGCTTTCCATGTTTTTTCGTTATTTTACCTATAAAGGTTTCATGTATCCAAGGTATCTCTACTCTGCTCCCTAGCATCTTGTTTGGGTCAGCATCTTTTTCATATTCATCTTTCACTTTGAGTATTAGTTGCTTTGGATAAACTCTTTTTCCGCCAAGTCTGAAGTTGACTATCCATGCCTCTATTTTCTTTGGCATAGTTATCGCCCGCCTAACATTATTTAGGAAACTATAACTTTTCCCCTCTTAAATCTATCACCTGCTCAGTATATGGACCTGTGCTTATAATGGTTACTGGAATCTTAAGCTCTGATTCAATGTCTTCTATGAAGGCTTTAGCCTCCTTTGGAAGGCTTTCAAAGTCTCTTATATTGTAAGCCTTTGGGAATAGTATATCAAGCTTTGTCAAGGCAACCTGTGTAGCTCCATTTAACCTGATAGCTGTTTTAGCAAGTTCAAAATTGAAGGGGGCTGCTCTTCTCGTTCGTCCAGTTACAGTTGCTATTTCAACCCATCCACGTTTCTTTGCTTCATCTTTGGATAGTTCTCCCGGTAAAGGGCCTTCTCCAACCCTCGTAACATAGGACTTGAAAACTATTATGACATCGGTGACTCTAGTTGGCCCAATTCCGACATCGGCACAGCATGCTGAAGCTGTTGTATCCTTTGAGGTCACAAAGGGATACGTTCCATGATACAGTGATAAGAATGTTCCCTGGGTACCTTCGACTAGAATTTTCTTGTCGGCTTCTATGGCATCATTGACCTCAGCTGATACATTGACTATGTAGGGCTTAAGTTCAGGGATCTCACATGCAAGCTTTAATTTCCTTAAAGCTCTTTCAGCGTTTGCTATACCACATCCAGACCTAGTTGAGCCTATTTTCTTGGTTAAGTGGCTTGACTTCTCCTCGTATTCAATGTGGTGGCTCTCAATGATGCCTGCTTGGGCATCTATGCCAAGTCTCCCATGACATTTAGTTGCTTCAATTTCCTCTAGAAGTAGCCTAGGGTTCACAAGAACTCCTGCTGGTATTAGGAGCCTAGTTCTCCTATTTACAAAGGATGATGGTATCTGCCTAAGTTTAAACTCTCTGCCTTGATGATAAACTGTGTGGCCTGCATTTGGGCCCACGCCTGCTCTTATCCCTACATCAACATCGTCTTTCAGGGCGAGATACGAGACTATCTTGCCCTTTCCCTCATCCCCAAAGAAGCCTCCTACGACTACGGTTACGTAGATGCTACCACCTCCTATAGTATCGAACCTCATAGATTTTATGCAATGCATCCCTTACACGCCATATTCTCTTATATATCTCTTTCAGGACGCGAGGGTTTACTGTCTTTAGCTGTAGAAGGCTATTCAGATCCAACAGGATTTTCACAGCTTCATTGATACAGTTTCTAACCTCGTTCTTATTAAAGGGATTGTATACTGAAACTTTGCC